>CAKQBM010000069.1 GCA_934216185.1 uncultured Streptococcus sp.
CCCCAAGATACACTCCAGAAAAATTTACTGGTTTTTACTATTGTAACAAATGAAAACGTTATTTTCTATAGAAATACCACTGTTATCGGTTAGAATAAGCACCCCCTTTGAAAATAAAGGGTCTGTAACTGCTAACTCATATTCTAATTTCAATTTGCTTACCTTTTTGCTTACTTTTAGATAGATTTTAGTGCTTGCTCATAAAATGACGTCGCTTTTTTAGCGTTCTCTTTTGATAAGTGACTGTATGTGTCCATAGTCATTGAAAGAGTAGAATGTCCTAGACGGTGTTGCAACTCCTTATAAGGAATACCCGAATTAAGGAGCAAGCTAGCATGAGTATGTCGAAAACCGTGGAAACCTATGTTATTGACACCCGCTTTTTTAAAATGCGACTTAAGTCGTCCCGCTACTGCTTTATAATTTGGATAGGCATTGATGAAATCAGAGAATACCACTGTTTCAGTCCTACCTAGTTTCCAAGCCTCTTGAGTTTGCTTGCGTTGGTATCTTTTCATCATGGTTGCGGTTTGCTGATCTATGTCGATATCTCGGTAACCAGATTTTGATTTTGGACTATTTAACTCCAGTTCACAGTTTAAAGTCTTTGTTATATGGACAACAGAATTATCAAGGTCAATATCAGACCATGAGAGAGCCAAAGCCTCGTTAATACGGCAACCCGTAGCAATTAAGAACTTATATAGCGTGATATCATAATAATTTTTATATTTAGTGTTATCCAAGCTATCAAGGTAGGTAAGAAACTGTTTTAGCTCATCGTTATTGAAATGCTTAACTTTGGCTTTCTTATCCTTTTGAGTATTTCGAGGTAAAACAACATTATTAGCTGGGTTAGTGGGAATAACTTGTAAAATCACTCCATACTGTAATATACGTTTGTTAAGGGTGTGAATTTTGCCGTAATGAAGATAAGCACCAGCCTCACCAGTATTTGTACTGTTTGCCAGTTTATTCATCATGGACTGAATGAGTGGGGTTGTCAGCTTATCCAGTTTAAACTCACCAAACAACGGTAAAACATGGTTGTTTAAGAGCCCTTTTTGTGTCATTCTTGTGTTAGCTTTAACTGTATTCTTGTAACTATCCCACCATGAAATAGCTAACTCCTCGTATGTTTCTATTGCTACTTCTTTGTAACGTGTTGAGCCATTGGCTTTAAAATCAAATTGCGCTTGTTGGGCTTTGGTCTTGAGTTCTTTCTTTGTCCTAGCGGTTACTTTGGTTGTAACTTTCTTGCCAGTGATTACATCAACACCAAGATAAACATTAGCACGATAGACGGTTGAGCCGTCTTTTTTCTTTATCTCATTAATTTTCATGATAAACCTTTCTAAACATCAGCAGGCAAGCCGTAATAAGGTTTTTAGAGTGGTTTATATGTTTAAGAGATAGTGATATATCAATCATTACAACTTCGTTTGTTCGCAAAACGAACAATTAAATAATGAGCTGATAAAGAATGAAGTTCGAGTGAAGCTTGAGAAAGATAACTAGATTAGTTATTCTTGTTAATCTCATTTACCTTTGCTAATGCTTGAATTAAATCGGTAGTCAGTCGATTAAGTTGTTCGCTAGAAAGTTTAACAAGACTTTCGGTAGAAATTTTACTTAATTCTGAAAGTTTCTCATTGACACTAGCTATTTGAACCTCAAGATTTTTAAATTGCTCCTTTATATATTTTTGTCTTTCCTCTTTGGGCAACTTCATGAGTTCTTCATCACTTAGAGCAGCGTTATGGGGGGTGATTTTCACTACGTTATACTCGTTATTATCTTCGTCTCTAGGTGTTGGGCCTAAGCTTATAGGATAGCCCGTTGTGTAATAGAAATCTTCTTCCTGCCTATTTCTAAAAGGGCTAAATCCCAATAAATACGCAACATCAACATAGAAATAATTGGCCAAAAGCTGTGCCTTATCGGGTTTGATCTGATTAACCCCATTTTCCCAGTTTTGTATAGTTCTATAAGATACACCAACTTCTTCGGCTAGTTCCCCTTGAGACAAACCCACTTCTTTTCTTAGCGATTTAAGTCGGTTTTCATGTATGTTTTTAATCTTTTCCATATTGAAATTATATCACACACCGAAAAAATGTATATAGTTTCGCTATAAAATGTTTGACTACGAAAAAATAAAGTGCTATTATAACCATGCACCGAAAAAAGGTGCAAAAATCAAGGAGGAAATCTATGAAAAACAATCTACGGGTTCTACTAGCTAAGAAACGTTTAAAAGTGTCTGACCTAGCAAAAGGAACGGGAATAGCAAAATCAACACTTACCGCCCTTTACTATGAACGTACAAAACGCCCCGATATTACCACACTGCAAAAAGTGGCTAACTTTCTAAATGTTACCATTGATGAACTTTTGAACGTGGAAGAATAAGAAAGGAGCAACTATTGGAACTAGTCTACATGGACGGCAAGAAAGAGCCGTATACAACAAGCGAGATTATCGCAGAATGCGCTGAAGTTAAACATGATACAGTGCAAAGCTTAATAAGAAATCATCAAGAGGATTTTGAAAGCTACGGAATAATCGGATTTGAAATCCGTAAATTAGACAGGCGAGGGCGACCAATGAAAATCTATCGTCTAAATGAACAACAGGCAACCTTGCTGATCACTTATCTAAAGAATACCGAACCTGTACGGCAGTTCAAAATGAACCTAGTCAAAGCATTCTTTGAAATGCGTGAGGAACTTTCTAAGTTTCGTATGCAGAGGGCGCTAGAAAAGCCGAAAAGAAAAACACTGCATGACAGTATTGAGACATGGACTAATGCACCCAAGCACGCACATAGCACCATGAATAACTTGCTACTAAAGGCAGTAACCGACAGGAACGCTAAGCAGTTAAGGGAAGAGCGTGGAGGCTACAACGGCATTGATAGCTTGACCAGTGTCGAGCTGGAGCAATACCAGGCGTTTGAAGACATGGTAATAGCCATGATTGGCTTGAATATGAGTTATCAGGAAATCAAGGCTATAGCATTCAGAAATAAAAAAACACGCCAAGAAAGCGCGTGATTGCAACAAAAAAGGCTTAGCAGTCGCCAAACTCACAAGCCTTTTACTCACTATAACTAAAAAAGAAATTACAGCAGGCAAGCCGTAATAAGGTTTTTAGTATCTGTATTTGATACTTCAATTATACCATGAATTGCTGGTATCGTGTACCCCTACTTAGAGCGCTACCTCTTAAAAATGGATAAAGCGAACTTCCAAATTCTGCGACGTCGCAGAATTTAGGCCTACTTAGAGGCCACCTCTTAAAAATGGATAAGCATCACAGAAAAATCTATACCAGTAAAAAACGAATTGAGGTAATAACATGACAAAGAAAAAAGAAAACAAAAACACAATCACAGTTAAACAGTCTAACAAACTAGGTCTTGAATTACATGGCATCATGACTGGTTTACAAGCACTACGCCACCATGCTAACACTCTTATGATTGCAAAGCACGCTGGGGCTGATAATGGGCTACTACGCCTTGAAACAGATAACTTTCTGGAAACTGTCTTTGATATGTTAGAAATTTATTCTAACGAGCTAGATAGAATTGCATTTTACCTACTCGAATGTGACAACCCAGACGAATTAAGAGTATACGAGGCAGAGGAAAAAGGAGAGTAAAGCATGGCTACTGAATTGAATTTATCTGCTAGCCAGTTTATTATCCTAGCTATCATTTTAACGCTAGCTCTTGCTGCTTTATGGCTTAGAAAGAGCTATTTTCAGCTCGATATAGAGCCTAAAACCGATACCGTGACAGATAACACCACGCGCAACGTAGGCACACGCTACGGGGCTTATATTCAATCACAAGGCAAGTATTACAACTAGAAAGAGGAATATCATGACCGAAAAAATTAACTTATCAGCTGAAAGAGCTAAAAACTTTGGCTTAGATCTTGAAGAGGCTTATAACACTATGTTAGCTTTTTCCCTTGAAAATAAATTAGATTGTTACCCACCACAAGACCGCAAGAAGTTAGAAAGTGTGCTTGAATTTTTAATGGATGCCACTGATATGTGGATGAATGGGCAAATTATGGTAAAAAGTCAAGAAAGAGGTGTCAATGAAAAGAAATAGACTACAAGAGGCAGAAATGGCAGTTTTAGCAGTCCTAAAGAAAGGGAGTGCTAACGCTACGACTGGTGGAGAGATAGCTACTATCACGGGTTACAACTCCCGCCTAATTTCTAGTGCAATTAGTAACTTAGTTATTCGTTATGGTGTTCCTATCATTGGTGCTAGGGTTGGTATTCGTAATGGTTACTATATAGCAGAAACCAGAGAGGAACTATTAGAGGGGCTTGTATCTCTAAAAAATCAAGTCAAGAACGAGCAGAAAAGGTTAGATGTTCTAATGTCTATCGAGGACGTGACTAACTACGAGAAAATACTAGAAAGGGGCTAATATGCAAGTTCTAAGTGAAGAATACCAAAAAGAGCTTGCCCAAGGGGTTATATCGGTACTAGATAAAGCCCTAGAGGGCTATTCTAAGCTCGATAAACACCAGTTAGGGCTAATGACTGCCCAGCAAGCTATGGATGAACTAGGCCTTAAATATAATACTCTAAGACGTTGGGAGGAAGCAGGGCTTAAACGCTACCAACCACCCGTAGAGGATAGCCGCAAAGTGTATTATCGTATCAGTGACATTTTGGCATTTTTGGGGGTGGAAAATAATGGGAAACCGTAGAATGATAAGTAAAACCGTCACCCAAACACATCGCTTCTTGCGCTTGCCTTTGGAAGCCCAAGCCCTTTACTTTCACCTTATACAAAATTGTGACGATGACGGGGTGGTGGAAGCATTCCCTATTCTCAGAATGATAGGAGCTAGCGAGGATAATTTAGGGCTTCTAGTTGTTAAAAGGTTTGTGAAACCTCTTAACGAAGAAATGGTTTATTTTGTTGTTGACTTCCACGAACAAAATACCGTTAGAAGGGACAGATACACTCCTAGCATTTATAAAGACCTGCTAGAGCAAAACGCTGAAAACCTTATAACAGATAGCGATGACACGACTGGTAAACCACTGGTAAACCAAACGGCAACCACTGGTAAACCCAATATAAGTAAAGATAATATAAGTAAAGGTAAGGTAAGTAAGGGTAGTAGTAAGGAAACTCAAGAAGAAAAAACCACCACTACCACCGCCCCTATTTTTAGCCAAGAGTTTATCAATCTCTATCAGAGTTTTGAACAAGAGAGCGGGCGACCTTTGTCAGCTATCCAACAACAAGAATTAGGCTATATGCTAGATGAATTTAACGCTGACTTGATCTATGAGGCACTAAAAGAAGCCGTCAACCAAGGCAAGGTAAACTTTGCATATATCAAGGCCATTCTTACACGCTGGAAACAAGATAACTTGCTAACCGTTGACTTAGTTCGCAACTCAAAAGCGAACCGCAACAAAAAGGCAGAGGGAGATACGATAACAAGTAACTTTCCACCACTGCCATTTTAAAGGGGGTATCTATGACTAAAGAAACAGAGACGGCTATTGAAAAGCCTGATTATCTTGCAATGGCTAAAAGAGTAGTGACACTGGATGAGGTTTGTCCCGTCCACAACGTCCATTATCTGCAGCTTAATAAAGCGGTTTTAATTGCAGGCGAGAATAAACCTCGACATCCAAAGCCTTATTGTCCCGTTTGTGTCAAAGAGGGCATTTCTCAAAAGGAACTGTCCGAGATTGAGAAATGCCAAAACCAAGGCTTATATCTCAAAACTTATAATATTCTCGAAAGTAAAAGCACTGTTCCAAAGGAGTTGAAATCAGCAACCTTTGATAACTTTATTGCTGAGACCCCAGAGGAAAAGCAACTTTTAGCCTTTGCAAAAGGGCAAGTCCAAAAGTATCTTGACGGCATGGCAGGAAATACGCTTATAACGGGCAGTACTGGGGTAGGAAAAAGCCACCTATCTTATGCTATGGCCAAAGCGATTAACGAGGGCTATCGGGCTAAGAATGAGCCTAAGAGTGTCTTGTTTATCAGCCTTACCGAAATCATCAAGGAAATCAAAAACGGTTGGAATTATGGCTGCCATGCTAGCTTAACCGAGCATGAGGCGTTAAACCTTATGACAAGCGTTGATTATCTGATACTGGATGACCTAGGCGCAAAGAACGCTGAAATTAAGCCAAAAGGCGACTGGGAGCAAGATTTTCTGTTTGATATTCTCAATAACCGAGATACTACGATCATTAACACTAATTTAAGCGGTGATGAGCTTAGAAAGGTTTATAATGAGCGCAATACAAGCAGAATTTTGAAAGGTCTTGACGGTAATTCATTCAAGGTCTTTGGCATCAAGGATAAGCGCTATAACATTAGCGCATTGAAACAAAAGAACTAGAAAGAGAGGTGCTTAAATGGCCTTTACTTTCTCGAAAGAGCTCACTGACTACTATCAAGCAGATACTGCCGCTACTGCTATCCATGGCTTTATATCGGGCTTGTATGAGCAACCAATGATTAGTATCACTTTAAAAAACAGTACCCCAAGATCTAAAAAGTATATGCTAAGCGTTGAATATGAGGCAAAACAAAGCCTTGACAACGCTTTTGAGCGTATATGTAATGGCGTTAAAGATTTTAATAAGGCCAGAGCATTAAGCGCTGAGCTTGATAAACGACAAACTATAAATAATGCTAAAAGTATGCTTAATGTTTATAGACGTATGGAAAGGATAGCAGGTAGCCCCTACAATCCTAACGCAAATAGAACAAGTAATAACACCTTAAACCTCGATATTTCAGCTCTTGAAAATACTCAACAAAACAGAAAATTCATTGCTGAGTTAGAAAGAGACTGCATGAGAGAGGCAATCGAAAAAATTCAACCCCAGGAACTAAAGACAATCTTAGTTGAAAAATACTGCATACCAATCAAGAAAAGTAACATAGAACTCTATTACGACTTAGGACGTTCTGAAAGCGCCTTTTATCGTGTTCTTGATGATGCACTACTGAAGTTCGCAACAATCTACAAAAACGGAAAACTATTAGCTTTTCTATAAACAAGAAAGAGAGACTAAAAATGACTGAAAACCACTACCTAGAACAAGCGGAAAAAGACAGACTGGAACTTGAACAGCACCGCTTAAATTATATGGCTGATGATACACCTATTGAGCCTAGCGTTATTCCCAAACTAATGGAAATAGCTAAAAAGTTACAAGCAGAGGATACCAGTCTGAACATTTATGAACTGTATAAGCACCCAGAAGCGCATGCTAAACTATTCTCACAGATAACTGAAGCTTGTTATATGGCTTTGAATGCTACACCGACACAAGCCCAAAGATTGGCATTTTGCGACTATCTAGAACAGCAATACGAAAACGCCTTAAAGAAAATGATTGCCAGCACAGACAAACAGGCACTAGGTGAGTTACTAGATTTGTTAGAGCTACCAGCAGAGAGAGAAAGCCAGTTTATCCGAGATATGGCAGTCAGTGGGATACTAGACAAAGATTGAACAATGAAGCGTTTGGGTTATCTGAGCGCTTTTAAAAAGTTGAAAAAAGTTGATATAAAATGCCCTAATTGTTGGAAAATGTCGGAATAAAACACTACTATGTTATTGGAAAATATGGGAATGAAAATCATAAATGTTAGAAAATACTAGAATATAAAAGTATATAGTGGCGCGTGGTATAAGAATGTTGAGAAATGTTGATATAAAACCCCTCTAATAAGTCCGTAGCACGATTTTATAATAAGGGTGGTATAATAAACCCTCGACATGATTTAAAATTGACCCCCGCCCCCTTCTCGTGCCAAGGAGAGCCACGACAAGGTGTTGTCTTACATCACGCGCAATTTTTTCTAGTTTTTTATAGGGTGTCTATACCAATTTATACTAGGTTTTCGCTATAATAGAATTACTAAAAAAGATACGTATTTTTTCTGTATCAATTACGAATAGTAAAGGATATAATGCTAACCTATGATGAATTTAAAGAGGCTATGGACAATGGTTTTATTAAAGGTGATACTGTCCAGATTGTCCGAAAGAATGGTAAAATACATGACTACGTTTTAGACGGTGAACGAGTTGAGCCACACGAAACATTGAGTTTAGAAAAGGTATCGGATATAATAAAGGAACTAGGCAAGGACAACTAAAAAAGCACCAGTAAAGTACAACGCTCCCTCTTTCATATAACTAAATGTGCGCTAATTTTTAGCGTATTTTTTATTTATAAATAAAATCTGTTAAATCAAATATTTAAAGTTCAATTCTAAAAAATAAGTTTGGTACCTATCAGACTTTTTGAAGTTTCTAATAAACTGTATGTATTTTATTACCTTAGCACTACAAAAAAGGTCTTTTTTAAAAAATAAGCAATAATTGTTGATTTTAAAGAAAAAATAATATAAACTTTTTAAAAAAAGACGAAATTTTAAAAAGTTGGTGAAGAGAATGGACTATAAAAAATTAAAAATCGTAAAATATATGGATAAAAATAATGAAGAAGAGTATGAAAAAAGAATTAATGGTTACGGAGTTATAAAAACAGATATGTATCCTTATTTAATGAAAAGAGATTCCGTAAAGGCAGATTATCCTTTATTCGTTGTTCCTTTACAGAAACTTCAGATATTAATGCAGCAGATACAAGAGAAATCTAATATCATAAAAGACTTAGCAAACACTTTGCCGAATGTAGCCAAAGATCAATTTTATAAAGAACAATTATATAAAGCTGTAATTAATAATAATGAAATCGAAGGTGTTAAAACTACAAAAAAAGAAGTTTCTGAGGCATTTAATGCGTTAACCGATAAGAAAAATAAAAGAACAAGACTCCTTTCTACTGTTCGATTGTATCATGATATTCTTTCCAATGATTTTTTGAAGATTGATGACGTCACAGTAATAAGAGAAATTTATGACATATTAACTGAAGGAGAAATTGAAAGCAATGATGCACTAGATGGAGAGCTATTCAGAAATGATATTGTTGAGGTTGTAGACCAAAAATCAGGGCGAACTGAACACATTCCACCAAAGAATGAAACGAAAATACTAATGATGTTGTCAAGTTGGATTACTTTTATTAATGATAAAACAGCACCATTTTTAATAAAGGCTACCCTTGCTCACTATTTTTTCGAAAACATTCACCCATTTTATGATGGGAATGGACGGACTGGACGATATATTCTATCAAGGTACCTTTCTCGAAAGCTTGATATATACTCAGGACTAGTTATTTCGCAAAAAATTAACGAAAATAAAAAGAAATATTACGATGCATTTAGAACTACTGGAGACTACGATAACAAAGCTGAAGGAACTTTTTTTGTAATAGATATATTAGAATTATTGAAAGAAGGTCAAGATGATATTATTAAATTTCTAAATGATAAGCAGGCTCTTTTAGGTGCTTTTTGGGATAAAATCAAACATCATCCTAATATGACCGATTTAGAAAGAGAAATATTATTTTTACTTTTCCAATCTACTGTTTTCGTGGATCTTCCTAAAGATGGTATTAAAGATAATGAAATCGTTACTATCTTATCTGCTAGTTATCCCAAAAAGACGATTAAAGACAACATAAAACTCTTGAGGAGTCAAGGAATAATCACGCAAACTACTAAGGCGCCAAGTAGACACCTTTTAGAAATTAATAAATTATTGAATGATTGAGCAACTTTCTATATTTCTTATATAAAAATAACTTTGGACTATACAACTACATGAACACCATTATAAAATCTCCGTTTTTTTAATAGATTATCAAGAAGCTAAAAAAGTGTAGTTTTGACTACACTTTTTCCTTGCCTGCTAAACTCGTACATTGATTGATACCCTAACGGATATTTTTTTGCTTTCTATTTTGCTAACTTTTGGGGTAAGCAAACGGCAACTTAAGGGGTATGAATTACTAAAATAGCTCACAAAATCGCTTTGCTATCACTCTAATAAAACCTATGAAAAATGAGTTGATATTTTCTATAGAAATACTAAAAAAGCAACCTGAATCAGGCTGCTTTAGAAGGTAGACAGACGATTTAAATGTGTCA
>CAKQBM010000070.1 GCA_934216185.1 uncultured Streptococcus sp.
ATAATTTAGATTTAGATTGGGTTTGATCCTGCCACCCAGCCAGTACAGAGGGCAGAAGTGATGTTAAAGCCACCTGTATGGGCGTTAATATCCATGATTTCGCCAGCAAAGTGAAGCCCAGGTACTAGCTTACTTTCTAGAGTTTTGGGATTGATTTCCTTGAGACTGACGCCCCCTTTGGTAACAAAGGACTTGGCAAGGGACATTTTGCCAGTAACAGGGATTTTGAGGGCCTTGATAGACTGGATAAGTTGTTCTCGTTCCTTCTCAGTCAGTTGTTTGACTTTTTCAGGATAGTCTTGCATAAAAAATTCAGCCAAGCGCTCAGGTAATAATGATTTTAAAGCATTTTTCAAGGATTTTTCCCGATTTTCTTCTAGAAATGCAGCCAAGTCATTTTCAGAAAGTTGAGGTAAAACATCCAGTGAAAGAACTTCCCCACCCTTGACAAAGCTAGACATGCGCAGAGCAGCAGGGCCCGACAAACCAAAGTGGGTAAAGAGCAGATCGTGAGTGATGATATGCTTGCCATAGCTCAAGGTCACATCATCAAGTGAAATCCCCTGAAGTACTTTGTGTGGAAAATCAGTCAACAAAGGACTCTCAGCTGCCTCAAGTTCGGTAATGGTATGTTTAAAATGACGGGCA
Organism: uncultured Streptococcus sp.; assembly: GCA_934216185.1. GTDB lineage: Bacteria > Bacillota > Bacilli > Lactobacillales > Streptococcaceae > Streptococcus. The sequence continues at coordinate 649 of CAKQBM010000070.1, forward strand.
ATCTCGTGTCCAAAACCAGTCGAACCAGTAGAAGGATAGGATTTCCCACCAGTTGTGACAATCAGTTTATCACAAGTGAAGCTTTGGTCAGCTGATTTAAGAACAAATTGTTCGTCTACTTTTTTAACCGAAACAATCTCTGTTTGAGTAGTAACTTGACCACCTAGCTCAGTGATTTTCTTTTCCAAGGCTTCGATAATAGTCCGAGACTTGTCACTAGCAGGAAAAACGCGACCGTGGTCCTCGACCTTAAGTTTGACCCCATTTTCTGTAAAAAAGTTAATGATATCATGGTTATCAAATTGGGAGAAGACACTGTAAAGAAAGCGTCCGTTTCCAGGGATGCCAGCTAACAGGTCGTCCAAGCTACCATTGTTGGTCACATTGCAACGTCCACCACCAGTCCCAGCTAATTTTTTTCCAAGTTTCCGATTTTTTTCGATGAGGAGGGTTTTTTGTCCATAAAAGCTACTGGAAATCGTAGCCATCATACCAGCAGGTCCACCACCGATGACAATAGTATCAAAATGTTTCATAGCTCTATTGTACCACAAAAAAAACAAGAGATGATGGTCACCTCTCGTCAAGAATGAAATTAATCAATTTCATATCCCATCAGTAAACCGCCATCTTCCGCATAGAAACTGCAGAGACCAGAGGTTGGGAGAATTTTAATATCGGCATGTGGGAAGGTTTCGCGAATTCGCTCTGAGAGCTGTTGGCAACATTTCTCGTTATTGCGTTGGGCCATGATAATACGGCCTCCAGCATATCCAGCTTTTACTAACTCATCATAGGCAGCTTGAACTGATTTCTTTGGTCCTCGTGCTTTTTGTAGTAGTTCAAGGGTTCCGGTTTCACTAGCTTCTCCAACCATACGGATGTTGAGAAGGCCAACGACTGTACCGATAAGCTTGCTCAAACGGCCGTTCTTCACCAAGTTATCGACTTTGGCTAGGACAAAAAGTAACTTGGTTTTTTCTTGATAGGCAGTGATAGCTTCAACCACTTCTTCAAAAGATAGGCCCTGGTCAATCAAGTCATTTAATTTTTCTACGAGCAAGTCAACTTCACCACCAGCAGACAAACTATCAATCACATGAATCTTAGTATTAGGATGTTCTTCCAGATAAATATTTTTTGCTAGTTGAGCACTATTGTGGCTTCCAGAAAGAGTACCAGTGATGGTTACTAGGAAAATGTTTTTGGCTCCTTCAAATGCTCGCAAATAATCATCTGGGCTTGGACAAGCTGATTTTGAAGCTTCTGCAGTGGCATACATGGTTTCCATCATTTGATCAATGTTAAGACTGGCATCATCAACAAAGACCTGATCAGCTACTTGAATGGTTAAGGGGACACTTACAAAGGTCGTGTCAATAGCTGGTGTTGCCAGCTGACGATAATCACAACCAGAGTCAGCAATAATCTTCCAAGTCATAGAAATTCTCCATCTTTGTCAGTTATACATTGACAAAGGTTCTGTCTTTTTTTACAATTATATCATGAAAGCCCTTGAAACAAAAGCCTCATCCGTCTGTTGTGACAAGTAGAAAGAAAATGTTATGTCTGAACGTAGAATCTCTGAAAAGTCTCTTGAAAATCTCAGAAAATCAAACCAAGAATCCAATTTATTAACTAGAGAAGCCATCGAAACAGCCCTCTTGCAACTCTTGGAAAAAAAGGACTTGACCAAGATTAGTATTTCTGAATTGGTCAAACGTGCAGGAGTTTCGCGTGCGGCCTTTTACCGCAATTATGATTCTAAAGAGGAAATTTTAGAGAGCGTCTTTAAACGGAGTGTCCACAACATCATGGAACAGCTGCACCATTATGATTTAAAGACAGACCTCTATCTGGTATGGGTTCACCTTTTCCGCGAGGCAAGAAAGGAAGCCAGAGTGATTCAACTGGCCTTGGATTACCATCTGGAAAAAATCTTTGTCCAAGCTATGCAGGAATTTCTAGAAAAATACCATGGAAAATCAAAAGGTGTCAGCTCTTATCTTCATTCCTTTTGGAGTTCAGCCATCGTCTCTGTCCTTCTAAAATGGATTAAGGATGGCATGAAGGTACCTGCTGAAAAGATTGCGGATTTAAGGTTACCATTTTTTAAAAAATAGAGAAAAAGGAGAAGAGATATGACTGAAAAAAGACTGGCCTGGGATGAGTATTTTGCAGCCCAAGCCCTACTAATTGCCAACCGTTCTACTTGTAAACGCGCAAAAGTGGGCGCTATTCTGGTAAAGGATAATAAGGTTATTTCCACTGGTTACAATGGTTCGGTGTCAGGGACTGAGCATTGTATTGACCACGAATGTCTGGTCATCGAAGGCCACTGTGTTCGCACCCTTCACGCTGAGGTCAATGCTATCCTTCAAGGTGCAGAACGTGGTGTTCCTAAAGGCTTTACAGCCTATGTGACCCATTTTCCTTGTCTGAACTGTACAAAACAATTGCTGCAGGTTGGTTGCAAGCGTGTGGTTTATATCAATCAGTACAGAATGGATGACTATGCCCAATACCTTTATCAAGAAAAGGGAACAGAATTGACCCATTTACCACTTGAGACCGTACAGGAAGCTCTTAAAGAGGCTGATCTAATGTAAAAATTATCAAAAATAGATGGTTTAGAAAGATTTTTAAACCATTTTTTGGTATAATAAGAAGAGTAAATTGAAAGAAGGAATTCCAAAAATGGGAAAAATTGAAGTTATTAATCATCCACTGATTCAACACAAATTGTCAATCTTGCGTCGTACAGATACTTCTACAAAAGCTTTTCGTGAGTTAGTTGATGAGATTGCAATGTTGATGGGGTATGAAGTACTTCGTGATCTTCCACTCGAAGATGTGGAAATCGAAACACCAATTACGAAAACAGTTCAAAAACAATTGGCAGGTAAGAAATTGGCCATCGTTCCAATCTTGCGTGCAGGTATCGGGATGGTTGATGGTCTCTTGAGCTTGGTTCCAGCTGCTAAAGTTGGCCATATCGGTATGTACCGTGATGAAGAAACGCTTCAACCAGTTGAATACTTGGTGAAATTACCTGAGGACATTGACCAACGTCAAATTTTTGTAGTAGACCCAATGTTGGCAACAGGTGGTTCAGCAATCTTGGCTGTTGATTCTCTTAAAAAACGTGGGGCATCAAATATCAAATTTGTCTGCCTTGTATCTGCTCCAGAAGGTGTAAAAGCCCTTCAAGAAGCTCATCCAGATGTAGAAATCTTTACAGCAGCCTTGGATGAACGTTTGAACGAACACGGTTATATCGTTCCAGGTCTTGGAGATGCTGGAGACCGCTTGTTCGGTACGAAATAAGATCGAAAAGAAGATTGACTTGGAAAAGAATTTCCAGTCACGAAAGGAGGTTGAGTTTTTGTTTCTGCCTGATGAAAACAGAGCAAAAATTTGACCTTTTTTGACCAATATATTATAATAGTCTTATCTTCAGTCATTTGACAAATAAAACTCAAAAGGAGAAATGAATGATTCCTGTAGTTATTGAACAAACAAGCCGTGGAGAACGTTCTTACGATATTTACTCACGTCTTCTCAAAGACCGCATCATTATGCTGACTGGTCCAGTTGAAGACAATATAGCTAACTCAGTTATTGCCCAATTGCTTTTTTTGGATGCCCAAGATAGTACAAAAGATATTTACCTTTATGTCAATACACCTGGTGGTTCCGTTTCAGCCGGTTTGGCAATCGTTGATACCATGAACTTTATAAAGGCTGATGTCCAAACTATCGTTATGGGTATGGCAGCATCTATGGGGACGGTCATTGCATCAAGTGGAGCAAAAGGCAAACGTTTCATGCTTCCAAATGCTGAATACATGATCCACCAACCAATGGGTGGTACAGGTGGTGGTACCCAACAAACTGATATGGCAATCGCTGCGGAACACTTGCTTAAAACTCGTAATACCTTGGAAAAAATCTTGGCTGAAAATTCAGGTCAGTCAATCGAAAAAATTCACGCAGATGCAGAACGTGATAATTGGATGAGCGCCCAAGAAACACTTGAATATGGCTTTATTGATGAAATCATGGCCAACAATTCATTGAATTAATGATCAAAGAAGGCAAACTCGACTGGGTTTGCTTTTTTTGGTATAATAGGGAGAGATTTCTTAGAAAGAGGATTTATCATGTTTGAAAAAGTCAATCGATCTGGCTTGATTATCTATCTTTACTATAATCGTGATGCCAAAAAACTGCAGGATTATGGAGATATTACCTATCATTCCAAGAAACATCGTTACTTACAACTCTATGTTCCAACTCAAGAAGTGGAGCAATTGGTCGGGCGCTTGAGCAAGGAAAAGTTTATAAAAAAAGTCAGAGTTTGTCATATACAAGAGCTGGAAACACCCTTTGTTGGCAACCTTTACCGAGAAGAAAACGTTATCATCGAAAAAAATCAAGAAAAGTGTTGACAATTTTCTGATAATTCGGTATATTCTTAATATGCTATTTATTTAAGAAATAAGGAGACAAAAAATGAAGAAAAAATTTGCCCTATCGTTTGTGGCGCTTGCAAGTGTAGCATTTCTTGCAGCCTGTGGAGAAGTGAAGTCTGGAGCGTCAAACGCTGCTGGTAACTCAGTAGATGAAAAGACAATCAAAATCGGATTTAACTTCGAAGAAACTGGTGCTGTAGCAGCCTACGGAACATCTGAACAAAAAGGTGCCCAACTTGCCGTTGATGAAATCAATGCAGCAGGTGGTATCGATGGAAAACAAATCGAAGTAGTTGATAAAGATAACAAGTCTGAAACAGCAGAGGCCGCTTCAGTTACAACTAACCTTGTAACCCAATCTAAGGTATCAGCAATCGTAGGACCTGCGACATCTGGTGCGACTGCAGCTGCGGTAGCAAACGCTACAAAAGCAGGTGTTCCATTGATCTCACCAAGTGCGACTCAAGATGGATTGACTAAAGGTCAAGATTACCTCTTTATCGGAACTTTCCAAGATAGCTTCCAAGGAAAAATTATCGCAAACTATGTTACTGATAAATTGCAAGCTAAGAAAGTCGTTCTTTACACTGACAATGCCAGCGACTATGCTAAAGGTATTGCCAAAGCCTTCCGTGAAGCTTACAAAGGTGAAATCGTTGCAGATGAGACTTTCGTAGCGGGTGACACAGACTTCCAAGCAGCCCTTACAAAAATGAAAGAGAAAGACTTTGATGCTATTATTGTCCCTGGTTACTACACTGAAGCTGGTAAAATTGTAAACCAAGCACGCGGTATGGGAATTGACAAACCAATCGTTGGTGGTGATGGATTCAACGGTGAAGAGTTTGTACAACAAGCAACTCCTGAAAAAGCATCAAATATCTACTTTATCTCAGGCTTCTCAACTACTGTAGAAGTTTCAGCTAAAGCAAAAGCCTTTCTTGATGCATACCGTGCTAAGTACAATGAAGAGCCTTCAACATTTGCAGCCTTGGCTTATGACTCAGTTCACCTTGTAGCAAATGCAGCAAAAGGTGCTAAAAATTCTGGTGAAATCAAGGATAATCTTGCTAAAACAAAAGCTTTTGAAGGTGTAACTGGTCAAACAAGCTTCGATGCAGACCACAACACAGTCAAAACTGCTTACATGATGACTATGAATAATGGTAAGGTTGAAGCAGCAGAAGTTGTAAAACCATAATAGAAAAATGTTGAAATAGGGAATGAGCCTCTGACTCACTCCCTGTTTCGATGTTTAAGAACCTATCACAAAGTGAGGGACACCCCTCTAAGATTATAATTAGAAAGAGTGAATCTTATGCTCCAACAACTAGTAAATGGTTTGATTCTAGGTAGTGTTTACGCGCTGTTAGCCCTAGGGTATACCATGGTTTACGGAATTATCAAGCTCATCAACTTTGCCCACGGTGATATTTATATGATGGGAGCCTTTATCGGTTATTTCTTGATTAATTCTTTCCAAATGAATTTCTTTGTAGCGCTTATTGTAGCTATGCTAGCGACAGCTATTCTTGGTGTCGTGATTGAGTTCCTTGCTTACCGACCTTTGCGTCACTCTACTCGTATTGCTGTTTTGATTACAGCTATTGGGGTTTCTTTCCTATTGGAGTATGGCATGGTCTATCTGGTTGGGGCCAATACTCGTGCCTTCCCTCAAGCGATTCAAACAGTTCGCTATGATTTGGGACCAGTTAGCCTAACAAACGTGCAGTTAATGATCTTGGCCATTTCCTTGATTTTGATGATTTTGTTACAAGTCATTGTCCAAAAGACCAAGATGGGGAAAGCCATGCGTGCAGTATCCGTAGATAGTGATGCAGCGCAATTGATGGGGATTAATGTGAACCGTACTATCAGCTTTACCTTTGCTTTAGGTTCAGCTCTTGCTGGTGCAGCTGGTGTTCTGATTGCCCTCTATTATAACTCTCTTGAGCCTTTGATGGGGGTTACTCCAGGTCTTAAGTCTTTCGTTGCCGCGGTACTTGGTGGTATCGGAATCATTCCTGGTGCGGCTCTTGGTGGCTTTGTGATTGGTCTATTGGAAACCTTTGCGACAGCCTTTGGAATGTCAGACTTCCGTGATGCCATTGTTTATGGAATTTTGTTGTTGATCTTGATTGTCCGTCCAGCTGGTATCCTTGGTAAAAATGTGAAAGAGAAGGTGTAAGCGATGAAAGAAAATTTAAAAGTTAATATTCTATGGTTACTCCTTTTGTTAGCTGGCTATGGCTTGATTAGTGTACTGGTTTCAGTCGGAGTACTCAATCTATTCTATGTTCAGATTTTACAACAAATTGGGATTAATATCATTTTGGCTGTTGGTCTCAACTTAATCGTTGGTTTTTCAGGACAATTTTCACTTGGGCATGCTGGTTTCATGGCGATTGGTGCCTATGCCGCTGCTATTATTGGTTCTAAATCACCAACCTACGGTTCCTTCTTTGGAGCCATGCTTGTAGGTGCTTTGCTTTCAGGAGCAGTTGCCTTGCTTGTCGGAATTCCAACCTTGCGCTTGAAGGGGGACTATCTTGCGGTAGCAACTCTAGGTGTTTCTGAAATTATCCGTATCTTTATTATCAATGGTGGAAGCCTTACAAACGGTGCGGCAGGTATCTTGGGAATTCCAAACTTTACAACTTGGCAAATGGTTTACTTCTTTGTCGTGATTACAACCATTGCAACCTTGAACTTCTTGCGTAGTCCAATTGGTCGTTCAACCCTCTCTGTTCGTGAGGACGAGATTGCTGCTGAGTCAGTTGGGGTTAATACGACTAAAATTAAAATCATCGCCTTCGTCTTTGGTGCCATTACTGCAAGTATTGCAGGGTCACTTCAGGCAGGATTTATCGGTTCAGTTGTACCGAAAGATTACACTTTCATTAACTCAATCAACGTTTTGATCATTGTTGTATTTGGTGGACTTGGTTCAATTACAGGCGCTATTGTTTCAGCTATTGTTCTTGGAATTTTGAATATGCTTCTCCAAGATGTTGCTAGCGTGCGTATGATTATCTATGCTTTGGCCTTGGTATTGGTAATGATTTTCAGACCAGGTGGACTCCTTGGAACATGGGAATTGAGCCTATCACGTTTCTTTAAAAAATCTAAGAAGGAGGAACAAAACTAATGGCATTACTTGAAGTAAAACAGTTAACCAAACATTTTGGCGGTCTAACAGCTGTTGGAGATGTGACTCTTGAATTGAACGAAGGGGAATTGGTTGGACTAATCGGTCCAAATGGAGCTGGGAAAACCACTCTTTTCAACCTCTTGACGGGTGTTTATGAACCAAGTGAGGGAACAGTTACCCTTGATGGTCACCTTTTAAATGGGAAGTCACCTTATAAGATTGCTTCTTTGGGATTTGGACGTACTTTCCAAAATATCCGTCTCTTTAAAGATTTAACCGTTTTGGACAATGTTTTGATTGCTTTTGGCAACCATCACAAACAACATGTTTTTGCTAGTTTCTTACGCTTACCAGCTTTTTACAAGAGTGAAAAAGAATTAAAAGTTAAGGCTTTGGAATTGCTGAAAATCTTTGATTTAGATGGTGATGCAGAAACTCTCGCTAAAAATCTTGCCTACGGGCAACAACGTCGTTTGGAAATTGTTCGTGCCCTTGCTACGGAACCTAAAATTCTCTTCTTAGATGAACCAGCAGCAGGTATGAATCCACAGGAAACAGCCGAATTGACTGAGTTAATTCGTCGTATCAAAGATGAATTTAAGATTACGATCATGCTGATTGAACACGATATGAATCTGGTCATGGAAGTAACAGAACGTATCTATGTACTTGAATATGGCCGTTTGATTGCACAAGGAACTCCTGACGAAATTAAGACCAATAAACGCGTTATCGAAGCTTATCTAGGAGGTGAAGCCTGATGTCTATGTTAAAAGTTGATAATCTTTCTGTGCATTACGGCATGATCCAAGCAGTCCGTGATGTAAGCTTTGAAGTGAATGAAGGAGAGGTAGTTTCCCTTATCGGTGCCAATGGTGCAGGTAAGACAACTATTCTCCGTACCTTGTCTGGTTTAGTTAGATCAAGCTCAGGAAAGATTGAATTTTTAGGTCAAGAAATCCAAAAAATGCCAGCTCAAAAAATCGTGGCAGGTGGTCTTTCACAAGTTCCAGAAGGACGTCATGTCTTTCCTGGCTTGACTGTTATGGAAAATCTTGAAATGGGAGCTTTCTTAAAGAAAAATCGTGAAGAAAATCAAGCTAATTTGAAGAAAGTTTTCTCACGCTTTCCTCGTCTTGAAGAACGGAAGAATCAAGATGCAGCTACTCTTTCAGGAGGAGAACAACAAATGCTTGCCATGGGACGCGCCCTCATGTCAACACCAAAACTTCTTCTTTTAGATGAACCATCAATGGGTCTTGCCCCAATCTTTATTCAAGAGATTTTTGATATAATTCAAGATATTCAGAAGCAAGGAACAACCGTCCTCTTGATTGAACAAAATGCTAATAAAGCACTCGCAATTTCTGACCGAGGCTATGTACTGGAAACAGGAAAAATTGTCCTATCAGGTACAGGAAAAGAACTCGCCTCATCAGAAGAAGTTAGAAAAGCGTATCTGGGTGGCTAAAAAGGTCCGGGGGACCTTTTTAGTCGGCAGATGAAGATTACGAAGTAATCATCAATATAGTCCGGGGGACCTTTTTAGTCGGTGGATAAAGATTGCGAAGCAATCATCAAATCCAGAGGATTGTTTTAGTCGATGGATGAGGATTACGAAGTAATCCTCAATATAGTCCGAGGGACCTTTTTAGTCGGCAGATGAAGATTACGAAGTAATCATCAATATAGTCCGGGGGACCTTTTTAGTCGGTGGAT
>CAKQBM010000071.1 GCA_934216185.1 uncultured Streptococcus sp.
TCTCCTTTTTGGAGATTGATTTTTCTGATTTCATTATATCCCTTATTTGTCCTCAAATTTCTCCTGTCCCTAGAAAGACTAAATCTGTTCCTAAACGGTCACTTGAACCAAAGAAAAATTCCAAAGCAAATGCCTTGGAACTCCTATATCTACTCAACAATCACTTTTGTCATATCAAGAGCCATTGGTTGATAGTATACATCAGGGTGCTTATTATCCCTAATAATCTCACCGTATTCAACAAAACCAAACGATTTATAAAAATTAATCACTTTATCTTCATTAACACTATCCAAATAAACCATTTTTCCCCCTAAAATGCTCTGGGCTAATTGAATTTTTTCAACCACTAATTCCATAACTTGCTGACCAGTAATTTTATTAAAGTGTAAATTTCTACCAAATTGGGCAATCAAAAGTCCTGGTATATAATTTAAGTTTCTCGCGTTTTTCCCACTTAAAACAAAAGATTTTTTGTTATCATTATCTAATTCTTGAACATTAACAATTTTTAATGTTAGTGTAAAAAAACCTAAAATCTCAAATCTATCTCCTGATATCTCTTGATCAATAATAATAAAATTTCTCGATTTATGTGTCAGCTCTGTTGTAATTGCGTCATTTTTAAGATACTCTAACATATCCTCATTTTTACCAAACGACACTTGCTCAGAAACAATCTTAGAGAAGTTCTCACGGACTTTTTGACGTATTCTCCGTTCATTAGTATATTCAGGATTTCTAGTAATAACGGTTTGTCGTATAAATTTGATGACATCCCCTAGTGGTAAGGCATATAATTTCATACTTTATCTTACCAGCTTCTCTAGACCTAGTAAGGAAGGTTGTTCTTGTTTATCTGTATTCTTTTTGATAATATCAAGCAACAAATCAGTTGATTTAGAGGCTTGAATTTTTTCAAAATCTTCTTTTGTGAGTGTGATATCACGAGTAATACTGAATGTAGCCACGAGTATACTTCCTTTCTCTTCTAATAAGTCCATTATAACGTGTTTTTCCCATTTTTACAAGGATATCCGATATTCCTCATTACTAAAAACCATCTACTTCCGTTGCCTTGGAACTTCTTATCTTTATTTTGCTTGAATGATTTTAACCACATCTCCTACACTTTGGAGTTGGTCAATTTCCTCATCGCTGATTTCGATATTAAATTCATCTTCCAACGTCAAGATAAACTCCATCAAGTCAACTGAGTCAGCATCTAAGTCATCTTTTAGACTCAAAGCTTCTGTCACGACAAAGTCCTCTCCCTGTCGCTCTTGGATAATGGTCACAATACGGTCAAAAATTTCTTTTTCTGTCATCTCTTTTATTCTCCTGAAAATTCACGCGCAGTCTGGGCAACTACGTCTGTTTCTAGCATGGTACGAATCTGGCGGATTGTACTATAAACAGCCTTGGCATCACTTGAGCCATGAGTCTTGACAACCGGTGCCTTGACACCAAACAAGACAGCTCCACCAACATCTGAGTAGTTGAGCTGTTTTTTCAAACCTCTAAGGCTGTCCTTGAGAAGGAGGGCACCTAGTTTCGCTCGAAGACCACCACCTGTAATAGCAGTCTTGAGCAAGCCCATAATTCCCATGGCTGTTCCCTCAATGGCTTTAAGAACAGCGTTTCCCGTGAAACCATCTGCGACGACAACATCTGCAACGCCATTCATCAAATCACGCGCTTCCACGTTTCCGATAAAGTTTAAACTTTCATCAGCCGCCAGTAATTCATAAGTTTCCTTACGAAGCGGGTCTCCCTTACTACTCTCTGTTCCGTTGTTAAGCAAGCCAACACGTGGTTGCGCAATGCCACGGACATTTTTAGCATAGAAGGAACCCAGAACCGCGTATTGATGGAGGTGCTGAGCTGTATTTTCCGCATTAGCACCGAGGTCCAGCATGTCAAAACCTTTCCCATCAATAGTTGGCAATGTTGACATAAGCCCAGGACGGTCGATATTCTTGATACGACCCACGATGAAGAATCCAGCAGCCAACAAAGCACCTGTATTCCCAGCCGAGAGTACAGCATCTGCCTCTCCATCTTTGACAGCCTTGGCCGCCAATACCATACTGGCATTTTTCTTCTTCCGAATAGCTCTCGTAGGTTCATCGTCCGAATCAATCTTCTCATCCGTATGGATAATACTGACGCGCTCTGTCGCTGTCAGATATTGCTTGATTTTGCTTTCATCTCCGTAGAGTTGAACCTCAATATCTGAAAAGTCAGCCAGGGCTTGATTGACCCCCTCAACGATGGCCTGAGGTGCGTAATCGCCTCCCATGGCATCTACTGCGATTTTTTTCATTTCTTTTCCTCTTTTAGTAATTGTCCCCAATCTGCTAGGGAATCAATAAATTTCTTTGATTTTAGGTGAATCCCAACGTACTCTTCGTAGAGTTGATCCATAAACTGGCGTAGGTCTTGCTTGATTTCGGGCTTGAGCGAAATGGTCTCCAAGGTCTCAAAATCAATAGCTTGAAATTGATTGAGCAGATAAGGGATATTGGGATTGAGATGGCAACGTCTCTCATCCTCATGATAATGCTCTGGACAGAGGCAGGCTCCATATTTGAAAGAAAAATCAAAAGCCTGACCAACCCGATGACAAAAGACACACTCATTAAAATTGAGGCTGATTCCAAATCGAGTCAAGATTTGAATTTCAAAAATATTGGTCAAAACCTGATAATCCAAGCCAGCTTCCATCAACTCCAAAGTCTTTTGCAAAAAAGCAAACAAGGGAGCATCCTGCTGATTGTCCTGCAAACTAGCATCTGCAAGAGCTGCCACATAGGTCGCATAAGCCATGACAAAGAGATCACTATTGATCTTAGGAAAAGTCATCACCTCATGATAGTCCTCGATGTAGCTGAGGCCATCATCATTGATTCGCAAGAGAAATCTTGCCAGCACCAAGGGCTGAATAACCGGCGCCAGCTTAGACTGACCAGCGTGTTTGACGAAAAACATCCGCTTACCAGCCTGCTCTGTAAAAATCTTGACGAGCTTGTCATCCTCACGAAAATTGCGATTATAGAGCACCAAGCCTTGACTCGTGATAGACTGAATCATGCTTCTCTCATGTACTCCTCAAGTCGTTTCATGGCTTCTTTGATAGTCTCCATGCTGGCTGCATAAGACAGACGCACATAGCCTTCTCCGTAACGCCCAAAGGCAGCACCAGGGATAAAGGCAACGGCCTTCTTCTGAGCAAAATCCTTCAGAAAAGCAAAGGAGTCTTGATTGTAACCTGCTGGAATCTTAGCAAAGATATAGAAGGCACCGTCTGGTTTGATAATCTCAAAACCAAGAGCAGTCATCTTTTCGATGATATAATCCCGACGCTGGATATATTCTTTCTTCATAGGTTCCGCATCGTTTTTACCAGCCGTCAAGGCTTCTACCGCAGCGTGTTGAGCCATGGTATTTGCGGCAGTAACCAAATACTGGTGACTCTTGATCAACTGGGCTGTAAAGGCCGCAGGAGCAAAGATCAGACCCAAACGCCAACCGGTCATGGCATGTGATTTAGATAGACCATTGATAATGATAGCCTGATCTCTCAGCATAGTTCCTAGAGACACATGGGCTTCCCCTGTGTAGGTCAATTCTGAGTAGACCTCATCACAGACAACGAAAATTTCGTATTTGCGTAAAACAGCTGCCAAGGCCTCCAACTGCTCCCGACTGTAGGTAATTCCTGTCGGATTGGCTGGATAGTTGAGAATAACCGCCTTGAGCTTGTTCCCCTGCTCCAAAATGGCCTTCTCCAACATTTCAGGAGTCAAGATAAACCCATTTTCAGTTGTGTCAATCTCAACAATCTCTGCCCCAACTAGATTGACAATTGGTTCATAACCCGGATAAGCAGGAGCTGGCAAGAGCACCTTGTCTCCCTCTTCCAAAATAGCCGTCAAAGTAGCGGATAAAGCCTCTGTCGCCCCAATTGTAACCAAGATTTCATTTTCAGGAGCATAGTCCAGTTGGTACTTTTCCTTAACAAAGTCACTGGCCGCCTGACGTAGAGTCAGCAGACCACTCATCCCTGTATAGTAGGATTGGTTCTGATCAATCGCTCGCTTGGCCGCCTCCTTAACATGGTCTGGCGTTGTAAAATCAGGTTCCCCCAAGGTCAAACGCAAGACCCCAGGAATCTCCGAAATAGCCTGGTCAAACTGCCGAATCAACGAAACTTGAATCTTATCTAACTGTTTATTAAAGCGCTTAGTTAAGTCCATAGATACCTCCTACTTTCAAAACGTATCTCTATTATACTACAAAAGCCCCCCGACCGCAAAAATACATTAGAGAATAGCTTTCCACTTTCTATTTTACTTTTCCTGTTTACAGGTCTATAATGGTAACAGATTCTATTTGGAGGTTTTTATGTCATTTCTATCAAAAAATGGAGCAGGCATCTTGGCCTGCCTTCTGATTTCACTACTTGCTTGGTATCTGGGCGGATTCTTCCCTGTTGTTGGCGCGCCTGTTTTTGCGATTTTTATGGGCATGCTCCTACATCCCTTTCTCTCGTCTTACAAACAACTGGATGCAGGATTGACCTTTAGTTCCAAGAAATTGCTCCAGTATGCCGTTATCTTGCTTGGTTTTGGTCTCAATATCTCGCAAGTCTTCGCAGTTGGGCAATCTTCGCTCCCTGTCATCCTGTCCACCATTTCAATAGCCTTGATTGTTGCCTACCTCTTCCAGCGTTTCTTTGCCCTGGACACAAAACTGGCTACCTTGATTGGAGTGGGTTCTTCTATCTGTGGGGGCTCTGCCATTGCGGCGACAGCGCCTGTTATCCATGCTAAGGAAAAGGAAGTAGCTCAAGCCATCTCCGTTATCTTTTTCTTCAATGTCTTGGCTGCGCTCATATTTCCAACACTAGGTACCTGGCTTCATCTATCCAATGAAGGCTTCGCCCTATTTGCAGGAACTGCGGTCAATGACACTTCCTCTGTAACGGCTACTGCCAGCGCCTGGGACAGTCTCTACCAGACCAATACCCTCGAATCCGCAACCATTGTCAAACTCACACGTACTCTGGCTATCATCCCCATCACTCTCTTTCTCTCCTACTGGCAAAGTCGTGAACAAAAAAATAAGCAAGGCTTGCAACTGAAAAAAGTCTTCCCACTTTTTATCCTTTACTTTATCCTTGCATCTCTCCTAACCACCCTACTGACCTCTCTCGGGGTATCCAGTAGTTTCTTTACCCCTCTCAAACAACTTTCCAAATTCCTCATTATCATGGCCATGAGTGCTATCGGACTCAAAACCAATCTGGTAGCTATGGTCAAATCCAGCGGAAAATCCATTGTTCTCGGAGCCATCTGCTGGATTGCCATCATCCTCACCAGTCTTGGTATGCAGACCCTTATCGACATTTTCTAATACTCTTCGAAAACCTCTTCAAACCACGTCAACGTCGCCTTGCCGTAGGTATGGTTACTGACTTCGTCAGTTCTATCCACAACCTCAAAACTGTGTTTTGAGCAACCTGCGGCTAGTTTCCTAGTTTGCTCTTTGATTTTCATTAAGTAAACACAAAAGGTAGCCCACTAGCTACCTTTTTCTTATGCTTCCTCAATCAAGCGTGTATGTTCTCTCTTTATGCAACGATTCATCACGATATCATCACATCCACCAGCACGCAAGATTTCTTCCGCTTCTAGACTTTCAAGTCCTAGCTGTGCCCAAAAAATCTTAGCATCAGCCTTGAGAAAATCACGCGCCACATCTGGCAAAAATTCACTGCGACGGTAAACATTGGCAATATCTACAGGAAAAGGAATCTCGGCGAGGCTAGCATAAGCCTTTTCACCCAAGATTTCGCCACCTGCCGCCTTGGGATTGACTGGGATGATTTTATAGCCCCGAGCCTGCATTTCCTTGGTCACTCGATTGCTGGTTGTTTCCTCACGGTCTGATAACCCTACCACAGCAAGGGTTTTACTCGTTGCTAGATACTGACGAATCACGCCATCACTTGGATTGATAAATTCTTGACTCATAGAAATCCTCCTTTTTCATCAGTATAGCACATTTTGAAAAGGCTTGCAGAATTCTACTACAAAAAGGAGGACTAGCCCCCTTTTTATTTAGCCTCGTACCAGGTTGCCCCTTCATTTTCATCTGCGATGAGGGGAACACTGAGTTGAATGGCTTCTTCCATGGTTTGTTTGACCAATTTTTTCATCTCTGCCAATTCAGATTTAGGCACTTCAAGGACGATTTCATCGTGCACTTGTAACAGCATCTTAGTCTGATAACCACCTGCAACCAAGGCTTTATCTAGCTGAATCATGGCAATCTTGAGAATATCTGCCGCCGACCCCTGGATAGGAGAGTTGATAGCAGTCCGCTCCGCAAAGCCACGAATGTTAAAGTTGCGCGAATTGATATCTGGCAACTCACGACGACGCTTGAAGAGGGTCTCCACATAGCCCTTATCACGCGCCTCACGCACCACTTCATCCATGTAGTTTTTAATACCTGGGAAACGTTCAAAGTAGGTATCAATGTAGGCTTTGGCCTCCTTACGGCTGATACCCAGATTATTAGACAAACCAAAATCTGAAATCCCGTAAACCACTCCAAAGTTGACAGCCTTGGCATTGCGACGGTCGTTTGGAGTCACATCCTCAGGACGCTCAATGCCAAAGACCCGCATGGCTGTCGAAGTATGGATATCTGCCCCCTCTTGGAAGGCTTTAATTAAGTGCTCATCCTTAGAAATATGCGCCAAAACACGCAATTCAATCTGCGAATAGTCCGAGCTGAGAAGCACACTATCCTCCCACTCAGGCACAAAAGCCTTACGAATGAGACGCCCCTGCTCCAAACGCACAGGAATATTTTGCAAGTTTGGATCCACACTAGACAAACGCCCAGTCTGGGTCAAATCCTGCACATAGCGCGTATGAATCTTGCCATCAGCCAAAATCCAGTCCTGCAAACCAATCACATAAGTAGACTGAATCTTAGCAATCTGACGGTAGTCAAGAATTTTCTTAACAATCGGAGCAATAGGAGCAAGGCGCTCCAAGACATCCACCGCTGTCGAATAACCTGTCTTGGTTTTCTTAGTGTATTCTAGAGGAAGTCCCAATTTCTCAAAGAGAAGCACGCCCAACTGCTTAGGCGAGTTGATATTAAACTCCTCACCAGCCAGTTCGTAAATCTCCTGAGTCAGTTTTTCAATAACAAGCTCATTTTCAGCCTGCATCTCAAGCAAGGTCTCTTTCTTGACCGTAATCCCAGCAATTTCCATCTTAGCAAGGACAAAAGCCAGAGGTTGCTCCATATCATAAAGAAGCTCTAATTGCCCATTTTCGCTAAGTTTTTCAAGCAAAATAGGTTCTGTTTCGACCAACACAGCAAGCTTACGAGCCAAGTGTTCTAAGAATTTCTCACGTTCAGGAAGGGTCTTCTTGACTCCCTTACCATAAAAGGTCTCATCATCAACCAAATAAGTCTGACCATAAAGACTAGCGATAGTCGCAATTTCATTGTCCTCCACAGTCGAAAGGAGGTATTTAGCCAAACGGCTATCAAAAGCAGGCGCCTGCAAATCCACACCAAAACGATGCAAGAGAACTTTAGCCTTCTTAAAGTCATAAACTCTCAAAGGTGTTTTTTCTAGAAAATCCTTGAAAATCGGCTCTTGCAACAGCTCAAGCTTGTCTGTAGCATAGAGCTTATCCCCACAAGACCAAGCAAAACCAACCAAATCATCCGTATGGTAATTCTCACCAAAAAGCTCAAAATGGAAGATAGACTCTTTACTCAGCATATCTTGACTGATTTGGTCAACAATAGTAAAGTCCAAACTCTCAGCCACATCAGCTGACGACACATTTAAAGCCTGTTTGAGATGTTTGAAGCCCATCTCATCGTAGAATTTCCCAAGATTTTCCACATCTGGACCGCTATAGACCACATCATCCAAACCAATCTCAATCGGTGCCTTGATATCAATGGTCGCTAGTGTTTTAGACAAAAAAGCCTGTTCCTTATCATTGATAAGATTTTCCTTCATCTTAGAAGTCTTCATCCCATCGATATTTTCATAAATCCCCTCAAGCGAACCATGCTCCAGCAAGAGCTTGATACCCGTCTTTTCACCGATTTTAGTCACCCCAGGGATATTATCCGACTTATCACCCATGAGCGCCTTGAGATCGATAAACTGAGTCGGTGTGATGCCCATCTTTTCCATGAGATATTCTGGCGTGAAGGCCTCAAACTCAGCCACACCTTTCTTGGAAATTTCAACCACCGTATGCTCATCCGTCAGCTGAATCAAGTCCTTGTCCCCACTAACAATGGTAATATCAAAACCATCCTGCTCTGCTAGTTTATCCAGTGTCCCAATGATGTCATCTGCCTCATACTGAGCCAACTCATAATGACGAATCCCCATATGATCCAACAACTCACGAATGAAAGGAAATTGCTCACGAAACTCATCAGGAGTCTTAGCCCGACCACCCTTATAGTCCGCATACATCTCTGTACGGAAGGTCGTCTTTCCCGCATCAAAAGCCACTAAAATATGACTTGGCTCAACCCGCTCCAACAAATGGCTCAACATCAACTGAAAGCCATAAATCGCATTGGTATGCAAACCAGCCGCATTCTTAAAACGGTCCAACTGCTGATAGAGTGCAAAAAACGCCCGAAAAGCAACAGAAGACCCATCAATCAATAATAATTTTTTCTTATCCATACACCCATTATAAAGGAAAGCACCAAAAAATACCATTGGGAAGAGCTAGAGCAAGTATTTTTCAAACTTTTTCCGAATAAATAGATAGAGCCAGTGAATCTAGTAAACCTAGATTAAAAAATGTGCTATAATGAAAGGAGAAGAAATATGACTGTACGTCATCCGGGCATCAGCCCGACCAACGATTTGGTTGCTAAGAAAATCTTTAGCAATCCAGAAATCACTTGTCAATTTATTCGCGATATGCTGGACTTACCAGCAAAAAATGTGACCATTTTAGAGGGAAGCAATATTCATGTCTTGCCTTCCATGCCGTACTCGGCACAAGATTTCTATACCAGTATAGATGTTTTAGCTGAACTAGATAATGGCACTCAAGTAATCATCGAAATTCAGGTTCATCATCAGAATTTTTTCATCAATCGCCTGTGGGCTTACTTATGCAGTCAGGTCAATCAAAATCTTGAAAAAATTCGCCAACGTGAAGGTGATACCCATCAGAGTTACAAACACATCGCACCTGTTTACGCTATCGCAATTGTGGATAGTAATTACTTCTCAGATGACTTAGCTTTTCATAGCTTTAGCATGCGCGAGGACACGACAGGTGAGGTTTTAACCATTACCAATAACGGTCAGGAAAACCATCTGGTTAAGATGGCTTTCTTGGAACTAAAAAAATACAGAGAAACCAGCAAAGACAAGGTTCGCAAGCCGTGGTTGGAGTTTTTCGGGAACAAACCCTTTACCCAGCACCCCGAGCGAGTCATCAGCCAAGCAGACCAACTGCTGGACTACAAGAGCTGGTCCGAGGAGGACAGGAAGATGTTTAGTCAACTACGTATGCGTGAAGA
>CAKQBM010000072.1 GCA_934216185.1 uncultured Streptococcus sp.
AAACACCACTCGCTCTTTACCTTTCCATCAATTTTCTAAAATAAGCAAAGAAACCCAGTTGACTACAACTGAGTTCAATTAAAGACAAAGTCTTTTTAAGACTTTCCTTAGGTGATTTCGGACGTCTGCGACCTTCTTCAAAGTTCCAAGACTTAGTTTTGAGCCTAAGGTCTCAAAACTCCCGACTTCTTGAAACATTATTGTTTCAAGAAGTTTTATCACAACGGAAAGTCTCGGTAATTTCTCACTTCTCACTCAAAAACAAGAATAATCTTAATACATTGTCGAATTTCAAAGTAATTCCCATCCGAAGTTCAAGTCATCTACTACGCCAGAGTTTCAGATATATCTACTGATTCTGCCTCATGCCATAGTTTTTCTAGGTTATAGTGGGCACGCATTTCTTCTGAAAAGATATGCACAACGACAGCACCGAGGTCCAGCAAGACCCAGCCTCCAGCTGCATCGCCTTCAACATGGCTACCTTTAAAGCCTGCTTGAGCTACCTTTTCACGGATATTATCAGCGATAGCATCCAACTGACGGCTATTCATTGAACTAGTAATAACAAAGTAATCCGTCACGCTAGTCAAATCTTGTACGTCAAGTGCGAGGATATCCTCCGCACGTTTCTCATCAGCCGCTTTCACGACTAGTTCTAGTAATTCTTTTTCCTTCATTTAGTCCTCTCTTAAAAAATATTTTTATAATCTAGGACATCTGCAAAGCAATCCTCCCAAATGTCCTCATAAAATTCATTTATCGTTTCTGCTGGAATGTCATCCCCATCAAAGGTTGTGACAGCACCTTCTGGAATAATCAGCTTATAGCCATATTCAAAGGCAACCTTAACAGAGGTATCCACACAATATTCTGTCTGCATACCACATAAAACTAATTTTTCAATCCCCTGTTTATCCAAGTATTCTTTTAAACCAGTTTCTTTGAAAATACTGTTATACTTCTTCTGAAAGACCTTTTCATCAGGTTTTCGATTTAAAAGCGCAGATAACTGCCAATCTTCTGATGTTTGAGCTTCAGGGGTCTCAATGTGTTGAACATAGATAATTTCGATATTCTTGCTTCTAGCTTGGTTTTGTAAATAAGAAATTTTTTCCAATAGACTTTTTGTCTGGAACCCAGTTTCTACTAAAACATTCTGAACATCAATGATGATAAAAGCCGTCTTCATTTAGTCCTCTTTCAAATAGTGCACAAAGGCGTTATAGGTTTCAAGGGTTCGGGGATAGATGGGGAATCCCTGATGAGCTAGATGCTCCACGGTACGAGCTGTTTCATAGGCCACTGCCTTATTAAGTGACAAACTTGCAATCTCACGCGCCACATCTACTCCAGGAAAGGCTCGATTGTGCTCGATATAGTCTGCAACATAGATGACCTTGTCTAGGTCTGTCATCTGACCAGCCCCGACTGTATGGATTTCAATGGCTCGTAGAATTTCAGAATCATGCAAATTCAAATCTTCTTGAATCTTGTAGATGCCAACCATACCATGCCAGACATTATTGCCCCAGTTTTTGAGGTCAGGGTCTAACTGATAACGGTCAATCAAATTCAGAAATTCCTGATCTGACAACTTCTTAGCATAGTCATGAAGAAGGCCTGCTAGTCCTGCTTGCTCAGTATCGACCCCAAATCGCTGAGCCAGTTCTATGGCTGCACGCTCCACACCCAAGCAATGGGTTAAGCGTTTTTCAGGTAGAAGCTCTGCCATTTTTTCCAACAAAACCTCGCGAGAGCAGTTGATATAGTCTTGATAGGCCATCAGTAGAGTCCCTCCTTCTCGATGTAGTCTAGCACCGGCTGAGGTAGGAGAAAGTTGGGTTTCCGACCTTGAGCAATGAAGTCACGCACCATGCTGGATGAGATATCCATGAGAGGCACATCCACCCAGATAACTGGATAGGAAGTCCCTGCCTTGTAGCGTGGGCGCTGAACCCCCACAAACTGAACCAAGTCGACCAGCTCATCAATTCGGTACCACTTAGGTAGATAGTCCACCATGTCAGCTCCGATAATGAAGTAGTAATCCGTGTCAGGATGTTGCTCTGTTAAGATTTTCATGGTGTCGTAGGTGTAGGAAACACCCTTACGCTCCAACTCAATGGTTTCAATGGCTAGGCCGTCAATCCCCTCAATCGCCAATTCAAGCATTTTGAGACGATGGTGTTCAGGGATGGTTTCTTTTTTGTCCACATGAGGGGGTTGGTATTCAGGCATGAGCAAAACCTGGTCCAGTCCCAACTGTTGCCGCACTTGGTCCGCAACAATGAGATGGGCATTATGAACAGGGTTAAAATTCCCCCCTAAAATCCCGACTTGTTTGCGTTTTTTCTCCTTGATTTCTGGCTCCAACTCTACCTTGGTAAAGGGAGTCAATAATTCGATTGCCATAGGCTAGTCTCCTTTATTTCTCTGTAAAAAACAGTTGTTTGGAGTATAGTGGTCAAATTTCTTTTACTTTTTTAGAAATCTTGCGATTTTCTTTCTTGCTAGATTGTTTAAACAAGATTAAGATGCGTCCGATTTTTTGGACTGTATCCACACCGATTTCTTCTTCCAAGATTTCAGCTACTTCGTGGATATTTTCATCTGTGTTTTGTAAAAGAGTAACCTTAATCAATTCGCGGGAGTCAAGAGCTTGACGAACGCTGGTTTTGATTTGGTCGTTGAGTCCATTTTTCCCAATTTGGATGATGGGTTTGAGGGTGTGTGCCTGGCTGTTGAGGAAGGCACGTTGTTTTGATGTTAATGACATAATTTTCTTCCTTGTTTTTTGATAGTTATTTTAGGTGGTGGGGGACGGTCGGAACTAATTTTCCAAAGATCTCATCTTTGAAAAATGGATTTCCTGACCTCACAATTGAGCCTTGGTCTCAATTGTGCCCCTTGCCAATCTAAAGATTGACAAGACACCACGGCAATAACTATCTTTTTATGAGCTCACTTTGTTCGCTCAGCGATTTTATTTTAAATTATTGCTTTTCGTGTGACGACGGCGACGCCTTCTGGTGCCCAGACGGCGACTTTGGCAGTGCCTGTTACACGAATCCAGCCGAGTCCAGAGATGACTAGGTCTGTCTTTTCCTTGATATCAAAGACATGTTGGACCAATTTTGGAAAATCTTCTTTTTCCTTGCTATTTGGTGGTGTCAAAAGGGTTCCGACATGCTTGTCGTAAAAGGCACTAGCGCCTTCTAACTTGGTACGGTGGAGTTTGAGTTCATTGTCAAAGAAGGCTGTGAAACCTTGCTTTTCACCCGCAATGAAATCAAAGCGTCCTAGACCGCCTAGAAACAGGGTTTGTTCAGGATTTAGCTGATAGGTCTTAGGCTTGATTTCCTTTTTAGGGCTGACATACTTGAGGTTTTTAGCCGTCAAGTAGTGGGCCATCTGGTGGCGGTGGATAATCCCCGGCGTATCGTAGATATAAGAACCATCATCAAGCGGAATCTCGATCTTGTCCAAGGTTGTCCCTGGGAAACGCGAAGTCGTAATGACATTCTGATCACCCGTGATTTCTTGGATAATGGCATTGATTAGAGTTGATTTTCCAACATTGGTCACACCGACCACATAGACATCGCGTCCCTTACGGTAGTGTTCAATCTTGTCAATGACTTCCTTAATGGCATGTTTATTTTGTGCTGAAGTTAGGACAACATCGACTGGACGAAGACCTTCTTCGTGGGCACGTTCCATGAGCCACTGGCTAATCTTGCCCGGTTTAACTGACTTAGGCAGGATATCTTTTTTATTCCCGACCAAGAGGACATCATTGCCCGATACAAAACGTGGCAATCCTGGGATGACAGAGCCATTAAAATCAAAAATATCAATGACATTGACCACTAAAGCATCACTGTCTCCTACCTCGTGCAAGAGCTTGAGGAAATCATCATCCGTCAACTGGACATCCGTGATTTCATTGTAGTGACGGAGACGGAAACAACGTTGGCAATAGACTTCACCAGTCTCCAAACCTTTTTCAAGTGCCGACTGGGGGGTAAAACCAAGACCAGCCTTGTCTGTCGTCTGAATGGTTGCTCCACAACCAATACAGAGAATTTCTTCCATAGTTAAATTCCTTTTTTATATGTAATCGGTCCGTACTTTTCAGTAATTTTTCGCATCACACGACGCTCACGAGCTCGGTTAATCTGCGTTTTGATCGAGTCATGTTGGACTAAGGGCTTAACCAAGATTGAGCGAATGCCAGCACGGTGGGCTGCTCGTATATCTGTCATGAGCTGGTCGCCTACCATGACCACTTCACTTTTCTCATAGTGAAATTCCTTCATGGCACGATCGATCCCAAATGTGAAGGGCTTCAGAGCCCAATAAACGTAGTCAATCCCAAACTTCTCAACTGCTCGTTGGACGCGTTTCTTAGTGTTATTTGAGACTACGATAATGCGAATGCCCGCGTCCCGAAGATCATGTAGCCATTGCTTCATCTCTGGCGTCCCGTCAGGATTATTCCAAGCAATGAGGGTATTATCCAAATCGACCAAAACAGCCTTGATTCCCTGCGCCTGCAGGCTTGGAACTGTCAGATCATAGACTGCTTCCACAGCAAAATCTGGCATATAGTTTTCAATCGCCATTCTGGCTCCTTTTCTTTTATTTTCTAGTAATTTTCTTCAGCCATTGAGATAAGGCCACCCATAAAATCAAGCTAGTCATTAAGATATAAATCCAAGCATTTGGCTCTTCTGTAAATGGTAGAGGAACATTCATTCCAAAGAAACCTGTAATAACCGCAAGTACTGCTAGTAAGACGGAGATAATAGTCAAAATTGACAAACTATCATTCAAGTTATTGTTTAGGATGTTGTTGTAAGAAGCTGAGAGTTGTTGCAAGACTTGAGAAATCAAGTCTGTCATAGACACCAACTGATGGGCTTCAATCATGGCATCATCAAACTGCTCTCGTTCGACATCATTAAATCTCCGATAAAGAGCATGGCCCTGGATATGTTCCAAGAGGAGTCGATTTTGTTTTGCTGCTGCTGTCAAGTAAACCATACCAGTCTCCAAGTCAGAGAGGGCGAAGAGATTTTTCTTTGTTGTAGTTTGACGTAGCAAGGCACTAATTTCGTCCTTACTTTTATCCATCTCTTCAATGACAGGATAATAAGCGTTACTGATAATCTCTAAACCAGCAAAGAGAAACTTGTAAATAGAAAGCGACTCATGGCTATCCAGATAAGCTGACATCTGATCAATGACATAAGCATTCTTATGGTTGCTGATGGTAATCATTCGTTGTCTTTCGACGATAAAGGTCATGGGAATCGCTTCATAATATTCTTTGTCTTTTTCTAAATCAAGAACATTATAAATAAAGGTTACCGTCTCCGTTTCACGGTTATAATCCATATGAGCTCGTTCATTTCTATCCAGAGCATACTCAATGGTTTCCTTGTCCAATCCATAGATGTCAGAAAGATCTTCCATATTTTTAATCTTATCCACATCAAGGTCTATCCAGGTACAACCATTGCCCAACTGCTTTTCTAAAACCATCTTTTCTCCTTTATTAAACTCTTTCTATTGTACCACAAATTACTTAAAATAACAGGTCTAGTCTGTGCGTGAGAGATTGCTGACGACAGTGATATTCCGATTGGGAACGAAGTGTAGAACCTGATCTTCTCCTCGGAGTTGAGTTGTTCGAATGCCGACGCTGACGACCTTGCCCGATACAGTAATAGGACCATTTGTCAAAACGACATCATCTCCCACATCCAGTTGACGTTCAAAAAGGATGAAAAAGCCATTGATGACATCAGACAGAAAACCTTGGGCTCCCATCCCAATAGCTACCCCAGCAATCCCAGCACCTGCCAGCAAACTAGAAACTGGCAAACCTAAAATCGACAAGATACAGTAGAGTAAAAAGAAATAAAGGGTATAATTAAACACATTCTCTAATAAACGTGAGATGGTTTTCTGACGCCCGACATCGTGACGAGACATTTTTAGAGAAGGTTTAACAATTCTCTGCACCATGGTATGGAGCAATTTCTTAGCTATATAAAAGAGTAAAAATAAGAATAAAAGAGAAAGTAACTTGGTTAAGATATTCTCGATAATAGCTGTAATATCAAGCTTATTGAGATAGGTTTGAATAAATTCTTGCATAGAAAACTCCTTTCATTTATTATACCATACTTTCATAAAGTATCATTCTCCATAAATATTCAAAAATAATTTCAAAAATAGACAGAAAATTCTTGATTTTAGTTCATATTTATACTATAATCATAAACATTACACAACAAAGGAGATTGTTATGAAAAAATGCATTCATGCTTGGAATAAGGCAAGCCTAATCAAACGTATCTTGATTGGCATGCTTATTGGAGGAACCCTAGGACTGACACTTCCTAACATTTCAGGAATTGGTCTACTCGGAGATCTCTTTGTTGGTGGCCTCAAAGCCATCGCACCGATTCTGGTCTTTGCCCTCGTTGCCAATGCCCTTTCCCAACATCAAAAGGGGCAAGATAGCAATATGAAAACCGTTATCTTCCTTTACTTGGTGGGAACCTTTGCCGCTGCCCTTATCGCTGTACTAGCAAGTTTCATCGTACCTGTTGAAATTACCCTAAATAGTGCTAATACCGATATTGCTCCACCTGATGGGATTGGACAAGTCCTCAGCAATCTCTTGCTCAAATTAGTTGACAATCCAGTCAATGCCCTTGTCACAGCCAACTACATTGGTATCCTATCATGGGCAGTTGTTTTCGGAATTGCCATGAGAGAGGCCAGCAAAAATAGTAAAGAATTGTTGAACACCATAGCTGATGTGACTTCTAAGATTGTCGAATGGATCATCAACCTAGCTCCATTTGGAATCCTAGGCCTTGTCTTTAAAACTATTTCTGATAAGGGAATCGGCAGTCTCGCAAACTACGGTATTTTACTAGGACTATTAGTTACAACCATGTTCTTTGTCGCCCTGGTTATTAATCCATTGATTGCCTTTCTCTTTATGAAGAGAAATCCTTATCCCCTCGTTTGGAAATGTTTGCGTGTCAGCGGTGTAACAGCCTTCTTCACTCGTAGTTCTGCGGCTAATATCCCTGTCAATATGAAACTCTGTCATGACCTTGGACTGGATCCAGATACCTATTCTGTTTCTATCCCACTTGGTTCTACTGTCAACATGGCGGGGGCAGCGATTACCATTAACATTTTGACTCTTGCTGCAGTAAATACTCTTGGAATCCCTGTTGACTTTGCGACAGCCTTTGTCCTCAGTGTGGTAGCAGCAATCTCAGCCTGTGGTGCTTCTGGTATTGCAGGAGGTTCCCTCCTTCTTATCCCCGTCGCTTGTAGCCTTTTCGGTATTTCTAACGATATTGCCATGCAAGTTGTCGGAGTTGGCTTTGTGATTGGGGTTATCCAAGACTCATGTGAAACAGCTCTCAACTCTTCTACAGACGTCCTCTTTACCGCCGTTGCCGAATACGCAGCAGCCCGTAAAAAATAGCGTAAAAGACAAGCCTGCTCAGGTCTTGTCTTTTACGCTTTTATTCTAATTTATTAGGAAATTCTTATGTCTATTAGCCAACGTACGACCAAGCTCATCTTAGCTACCTGTCTTGCCTGCCTTCTTGCTTATTTTCTCAATCTTTCCTCGGCAGTTTCAGCTGGAATCATTGCTCTCTTGAGCCTATCTGATACTCGTAGAAGTACTTTAAGACTAGCCCGCGATCGTCTTTTTTCCATGCTTCTAGCTCTGGCTATCGGGGTTTTGGCTTTTCACTTGAGCGGATTTCATATCTGGAGCCTTGGCCTCTATCTGGCTCTTTATGTTCCCCTAGCCTACAAGATGGGCTTGGAAATTGGCATCACACCAAGTAGCGTCTTGGTTAGCCATCTCTTGGTGCAAGAGTCAACCTCTCCAGATCTTCTAGTCAATGAATTTCTTCTCTTTGCTATCGGTACAGGGTTTGCTCTACTAGTCAATCTCTACATGCCTTCACGAGAAGAGAAAATTCATCACTACCACACATTGATAGAAGAAAAGTTAAAAGATATTCTCCAGCGCTTCAAATACTATTTATCCAGAGGAGACGGACGCAACCGAGCACAGCTGGTAGAAGAATTGGACACCCTTTTGGAAGAAGCCCTCAGACTGGTCTATCTAGATCACTCTGATCACCTCTTTCACCAAACCGACTACCATATCCACTACTTTGAGATGAGACAGCGACAAAGTCGTATCCTGCGAAATATGGCCCAGCAAATCAACACCTGTCACCTAGCTGCCAGCGAAAGCCTGATTTTGGCACAGCTCTTTTCAAAAATTGCCGGTCAACTGAGTCAGGCCAATCCTGCCTCTGATTTACTAGATTAAATCGAACGCTATCTGGAAGTCTTCCGCAACCGCAGTCTGCCTAAAACAAGAGACGAATTTGAAACCCGCGCCACCCTTCTTCAACTCCTACGTGAAGCCAAAACCTTCATCCAAGTAAAAGTTGATTTTTACCAAAAATATGGACAGTAAAGAAAAATCAATCATACTAAACCAGATAGAAAAATAAAAACATTTTATACTCAATGAAAATCAAAAAGCAAACTAGGAAGCTAGCCGCAAGCTGTACTTGAGTACGGCAAGGCGACGTTGACGCGGTTTGAAGAGATTTTCGAAGAGTATTAAATATAAAATCTCCAAACTAGAAACTATAAATTTAGTTCACTAGTTTGGAGATTTTTCAATATACCTTGTTATGACTCTCTTACTATGCATTTCTCTAATTTCCCAAAAAACTGATGAATCATTTGATTCATCAGTTTAGGGGATTATCTGTTCATTCAGAACTATAAACAGCATTTCGAAAGATTAGTCTTCCTTCTTCTTACGAGCTACAAGACCAAATCCGCTCAATACTCCAAGAAGTCCAAGTGCTGCAAGGTTAGCGTGATCTTCTGTCCCTGTATTAGGCAATTCACGTTTAGCTTCAGCTTCTTTCACTGCTACTGTCTGAACTGGCTGCGCTGACTGTTCAGGCATAGTTGGAGTAGTTGGTTGAACTGATTCAACTGGAATTGTCGAGTGAATCTTGCGATAAATATTGCGAACATTGCCTCTAGAATCTCGTTTGATACCAATCAATTCATATCCTTCGATTTCTCTACCTGGATGTGAACCATTTTCTTCATGAATAATCACATTACCATTTTCATCCACAAACGTTGTTAATACTTTTTCTGTAATTTGTGTTTGTGTTGGACTGTATGGTTTTGCTGGTATTGTCGATTTCTTCACTTTCTTATAGATACGTTTGATTGTACCATCAGAAAGAGGCTCTTCACCTACGTACTCATACTCAGGAATATCCAAGGTTGGTGACAGCATATCGAATTCAAATCCTGGAATGATATTTCCTTCTGTGTCACGTGCAATAATTCTTGGTTTTTCAACTGATGG
>CAKQBM010000073.1 GCA_934216185.1 uncultured Streptococcus sp.
CTTACTCCCATTCCCATATTTAATAGAAAAAGAGGAACTCAATGTTACATTATACAAAAGAAGACTTGATCGAATTGGGTGCAGAAATCACTACACGTGAAATCTACCAACAACCTGATGTATGGAAAGAAGCTTTTGAATCTTATCAAGCACAAGGTGAAAAAATTTCAGCCTTCCTACAAGGAATTGCTGATAAACATGACTATATCAAGGTTATCTTGACAGGTGCTGGGACTTCTGCTTATGTGGGAGATACCTTGGTACCTTACTTTAAGGAAGTCTATGATGAACGCAAATGGAATTTCAATGCCATTGCGACCACAGATATCGTTGCCAATCCAGAAACTTATTTGAAAAAAGATGTGGCGACTGTCCTGGTTTCCTTTGCTCGTAGTGGGAATTCACCTGAAAGTGTGGCAACTGTTGATTTGGCCAAAGCCTTGGTGGATGAGCTTTATCAAGTGACGATTACTTGTGCAGCGGATGGTAAATTGGCTCTTCAAGCCCACGGCGATGACCGTAATCTCTTGCTCTTGCAACCAGCTGCCTCTAATGATGCTGGCTTTGCCATGACCTCTAGCTTTACGTCTATGATGTTGACAGCTCTCCTGGTCTTTGATCCTACAGAATTTGCTGTTAAAGCTGAACGTTTTGAAGTTGTATCTAGTCTTGCCCGTAAAATTCTAGACAAGGCAGAAGATGTCAAAGAACTTGTTGACCTCGACTTTAACCGTGTCATCTACCTAGGCGCTGGTCCTTTCTTTGGACTTGCTCATGAAGCTCAGCTCAAGATTTTGGAATTGACAGCTGGCCAAGTGGCGACCATGTATGAAAGTCCAGTTGGCTTCCGTCACGGTCCAAAATCTCTTATCAACGAAAATACAGTTGTTTTGGTCTTTGGTACAAGGACAGACTACACTCGCAAGTACGACTTGGACTTAGTTCGTGAAGTTGCTGGTGATCAGATTGCTCGCCGTGTTGTGCTTTTGAGTGATCAAGCCTTTGGTCTTGAAAATGTCAAAGAAGTTGCCCTTGGTTGTGGCGGTGTCTTGAATGATATTTACCGTGTTTTCCCTTACATCGTTTATGCCCAACTCTTTGCCCTATTGACTTCACTCAAGGTAGAAAATAAACCAGATACACCGTCTCCTACTGGTACGGTAAACCGTGTGGTACAAGGTGTTGTCATCCACGAATATCAAAAGTAATACTCTTCGAAAATCTATTTAAACCATACTAGTATCGCCTTGCCGTAGGTATATGATACTGACTCTGTCAGTTCTATCCACAACCTCAAAACAGTGTTTTGAGCTGACTCTGTCAGTTCTATCCACAACCTCAAAGCAGTGCTTTGAGCAGCCTGTGGCTAGCTTCCTAGTTTGCTCTTTGATTTTCATTGAGTATAAGACAGTATTTATGAATTCTTGAAAGAGGATTTGTAAATTATCAGATAAACCATAGATTGTCAGTAGGCTTTCTATGGTTTGTTTGCTTAATAGAAATAGTAAAAGGAGAACAGGATGAAAGCATACACAGAGCGTGTATTTGGAAATCTTGAGGGCAAGGATGTCTTAGCCTATTGTTTTGAGACGGACGGTGGTTACCAACTTGAGGTCATGACTTATGGGGCTACCATCTTGCGTTATGTCACGCCTGACAAGGCTGGAAATTTTGCCAACGTTATCTTGGGTTTTGATGACTTTGATAGCTATGTAGGCAATAGTCCTAAGCATGGAGCGAGCGTAGGTCCTGTAGCAGGCCGTATTGCAGGTGCGACCTTTGAGCTCAATGGCAAGACCTATGATCTTGATGTTAATAATGCTAGCAACTGTAACCACAGTGGTTCAACAGGTTGGGATTCTAGCTTGTTTGAACTAGTTGAAGTGAGCGACCATGGCTTGACTCTCTACACAGAGCGTACAGATGGGACAGGAGGGTTTCCTGGGAATCTCAAGATTTGGATCAGTTACCACTTGGAAGAAACTGGAGCCTATGAAATCAGCTACAAGGTAACAACTGATCAAGATACCTTGGTCAATCCAACCAAGCACAGCTATTTCAACTTGTCTGGGGATTTCACGCAGACAGTTGACCGCCATGTCTTCCAATTAAACACAGAGGGTATTTACCCAATCGCTCCCGATGGTGTTCCTGCCAAAAATCCAGATGTCAATCGTGATGTGGTTAAACACATCTACAATGGTGCCTTGTTGAAAGATATCTTTGTAGAGGAAGATGAGCAAATCCAGCTGGTATCTGGTTTGGATCATCCATTTGCTCTTCCTGAAGGCCATGACAATGCTGGTTTCCTTTATGACCAGAATTCAGGTCGCTTCCTGCTTTTCAAGACAGAGGCTCCTTGCTTTGTAGTCTACACAGCAAACTTTGTGGATGAGAGTGTCATCGTAGGAGGTCAGCCAATGGTACAGCACAATGGAATTGCCCTTGAAGCGCAAGCTTTACCAGATGCCATCCACAGTGACCTCAAAGACCAAGTCATTCTTAAAGCAGGTCAAACTTTTACGAGTAAGACACGTTATGAGCTTGTTGTGAAGTAAAGAATGGCGTTTCTACTTTTTACGGTTACTATCATTTGCCTTATAACATTAGTAGAAACAGGCAAAGAATAGGAAAATATGATATAATTGGGTGTCGAGAAGTATTTATCAAGATACGATTCAAAAGATATAAGGAGTAAACAATGAAGAAAATTGTATTTGCTAGTGCCTTGGTTTTGACCTTGGCAGGAGCAGTTTTGACAAATGATGTTTTTGCCAATGACAGATTGGTGACAACACAATCTGCTGATGGTAATGTATTGACCTCAGAGGTGCTAAAACCTTCTAGTGGCAATGTTTTGGTTGGGATCAAAGGAGAATTTGTGGCTCCTCATCAACAATCTATTTTGGATGCCATTAATGCTATTCGTAAAGAAGCAGCGGACGAAGGTTTGGTAGATAAGTATGTCCCTATCAAATGGTCAACTGACCTAGAAAAGGCAGCTTTTGCCAGAGCTACAGAAGCATCTATAACCATGGATCATACCCGTCTTTCTAGCAAAGATCTTTGGAGTGCCTTTCCAACTTCTAATAGTATAATGGGAGAAAATTTGGCATGGAATCATGACGGTTTTCTAAAAGCTATTGAACAATGGCGTTCTGAAAAAGCAGATTATGTGAAGAAAAAAAATAGTGGTTCAGACAACGGGAAATCTAGTCACTATGAGTCGCTAATTAACCCTAAATTTACACACATGGGGATGGCAGCTTTTAAAAATCCTAATAATCAATACAAAGCTATTACAATTGCTCAAACTCTAGGTGATGATGCTTCTTCAGAGGAATTGGCTGGTGGATATGGTTCTGCTGTTCAGTATACAGAAGTGACTGCCTCAAATCTTTCAACAGTTAAAACTAAAGCTACGGTTGTAGAAAAACCACTGAAAGATTTTAGAGCGTCTACGTCTGATCAGTCTGGTTGGGTGGAATCTAATGGCAAATGGTATTTTTATGAGTCTGGTGATGTGAAGACAGGCTGGGTGAAAACAGATGGGAAATGGTACTATTTGAATGACTTAGGTATCATGCAGACTGGATTTGTAAAAGTTTCTGGTAGCTGGTATTACTTGAGCAATTCAGGTGCTATGTTTACAGGCTGGGGGACAGATGGTAGCAGATGGTTCTACTTTGACGGCTCAGGAGCTATGAAGACAGGCTGGTACAAGGAAAATGGCACTTGGTATTACCTTGACGAAGCAGGTATTATGAAGACAGGTTGGTTTAAAGTTGGACCACACTGGTACTATGCCTACGATTCTGGAGCTTTGGCTGTGAGCACAACAACACCAGATGGTTACCGTATAAATGGTAATGGTGAATGGGTAAACTAGGCTGAAAATGTCAGGCCATAGGTAAAGTATTCATCTTACTTAGCAAAAAGAATGAACGATAAGAAAGAGGTTGATGGAGAACATCGGCCTCTTTCTTGTTAGAATAGAGACTTCAAGTTGTCTGCCTTGACTTTCTTGATGGAAGTTATATAATAGTTGTAATTATTATAATTACAATAAAAGGAGGGTCGTTTATGATCTATGAATACAAGAGCCACATTTATTTAGCAGAGGTAGTTTTAAATGTGAAGGATTTGGCCAGTCAAACAGCCTTTTATCAGCAGATTATTGGTTTAGAAATCTTATCTCAAACTGAGACAGAGGCTGTTCTGGGCCTTGGAGGAAAAGCCTTGGTACACTTGATTCAAGCACAAGAGAGCGGTGAAGTAAGGGAACATTATGGTCTTTACCATTTGGCCATTCTTTTGCCGACGCGAAAGGCTTTGGCGAATGTCTTGAAGCACCTGACAGATTTACAGATTCCTCTTGTCGGCGGTGCGGATCATGGTTACAGTGAGGCAATTTATCTGGAAGATTTAGAAGGGAACGGGATTGAAATTTACCGTGATAAGCCTGTAGAGGACTGGGACATTCGTGAGGATGGGCGCATTATCGGAGTGACGGAGTCCCTTGCGGCGCAGGACATTTATGAGTTGGGGGAAAGAGTAGAGCCCTTTATAATGGCAGAAGGTACGAGAATGGGGCATATTCATCTTTCTGTCAAGGATAGTCGAAAGTCCAGCCAGTTTTATCAAAAGGTGTTAGGATTAGAGGATAAATTCAGTGTGCCTAGTGCTAGTTGGATTGCAGCTGGGGATTACCATCATCATTTGGCAGTCAATGAATGGGGAGGAAAAGGGCTGGCTCCGCGTAAGCACGGCTTGTCAGGTTTGGCCTACTATGTCATTGAAGTTTCTAGTAAAGAAGAACTGTTAACGATTGTGCAACGAGCACAAGAAGTTGATGCACCAATCAAGTGGATCACATCTAGCCAGTTGGAAATCACAGACCCAGATGGAATCGTGACGCGTATTCGTTTAGACAGGATATGATGACAATCAGAACATCAATTGTAGAAAGTGGTTTTTATTCTAGTATTCGCTTCTCCTCAGTTCATCAGCCCCCTTCTTGACACTCTGTCAGCTTTTGATACAATAGTACAAAATCAGAGGAGGTGGGTTATGATTCAGAAGCATGCGATTCCTATTTTAGAGTTCGATGATAATCCTCAGGCGGTCATCATGCCTGATCACGAGGGGCTGGACTTGCATTTGCCCAAGAAGTGTGTCTATGCATTTTTAGGTGAGGAGATTGATAGCTATGCGAGGGAAGTAGGGGCGGATTGTGTCGGCGAATTTGTTTCTGCCACCAAGACTTATCCAGTCTATGTTGTGAACTACAAGGGCGAGGAGATTTGTCTGGCTCAGGCTCCTGTCGGTTCCGCCCCAGCGGCCCAGTTTATGGATTGGTTGATTGGCTATGGTGTGGAGCAAATTATTTCTACAGGAACCTGTGGTGTGCTAGCTGATATAGAGGAGAATGCCTTTCTAGTCCCAGTTCGGGCTCTACGAGATGAAGGAGCTAGTTATCACTATGTGGCACCTTCTCGTTACATGGAAATTCAGGCAGAGGCTATTACTGCCATTGAGCGAGTTTTGGATGATAGAGGGATTCCTTATGAAGAAGTCATGACCTGGACGACAGATGGTTTTTACCGAGAAACGGCTGAAAAGGTGGCTTATCGCAGGGAAGAAGGCTGTGCTGTTGTGGAGATGGAGTGTGCTGCACTTGCGGCAGTAGCCCAACTTCGTGGGATTCTCTGGGGAGAGTTGTTGTTTACAGCTGATTCCTTAGCAGCCTTGGACCAGTACGATAGTCGTGACTGGGGTTCAGAAGCTTTCGAAAAGGCCTTGGAACTCTGCCTTGAGATAGCCTCTCAGATCTAGGTCCTCTCCTTCTTTTTATGGTACAATGGATGTATGTTATTCAAATTATTTGTGAAAAAACTTGAAAGGGTTTTTGGCGGACTTTCACCAGCTCGTCGGATTTTTTTAAGTTTCGCTGGAGTTATTTTTATAGGCTCTCTCCTTTTGAGTCTGCCTTTTGTCCAGGCTAGTGGTTCGCAGGCTACATATTTTGACCATCTTTTTACGACGGTTTCCATGGTCTGTGTGACTGGGCTTTTTACGCAACCAGTGGCTACCACCTATAATGTCTGGGGGCAGTTGATTTGTATGCTCTTGATCCAGATTGGTGGTCTGGGGCTCATGACCTTTATCGGGGTCTTTTATATTCAGGGGAAGCAAAAGCTCAGTCTTCGCAGTCGTGAAACTATTCAGGAGAGCTTTAGTTATGGGGAAACTCGGTCGCTGAAGGCCTTTATGCGGTCCATCTTTTTGACGACTTTTCTGGTGGAGGGCTTGGGTGCCTTTCTACTTAGTTTCCGTTTTATTCCTGAGTTTGGCTTGGGACGAGGCATTTTCACCTCTATCTTTTTAGCCATTTCAGCCTTTTGTAATGCTGGTTTTGATAATTTTGGCAGTAGCAGTTTAGTGAATTATCAGACGGATTCCTTGATCAATCTGGTCATTGCTGGTTTGATTATCACGGGTGGCCTGGGTTTTATGGTCTGGTTTGACTTGTCAACCCAGCTAGGAAAGAAGAAAAAACGCCGTCTGCGTTTTCACACCAAGCTGGTCCTCTTCTTGACCGCAGGGATTTTGTTGTTTGGGACAGTATCCACACTCTTTACAGAGTGGCACAATCCTGGGACCATTGGCAATCTCAGTGTCCCAGAGAAAGTGCTGGTTAGCTTTTTCCAAACCGTCAGCATGAGAACGGCTGGTTTTGCCTCTATTGACTACACCCAAGCTCGGCCTGTGACCTTGTTTATCTATATCCTGCAGATGTTTCTGGGTGGGGCGCCTGGAGGGACGGCTGGGGGGCTCAAGATTACGACCTTCTTTGTCTTGTTGGTCTTTGCACGTAGTGAGTTGCTGGGCTTGCCTCATACCAATGTTGCGCAGAGAACTATTGAGGCTCGAACAGTTCAAAAATCCTTTAGTGTCTTTATTATTTTTTTGATGACCTTCTTGTTGGGCTTGATGTTGCTGGGAATTACGGCAGAAGGAACACCACGATTTATTTATCTCATGTTTGAGACCATTTCAGCCCTTGCGACAGTTGGGGTAACGGCAAATTTGACGCCAGAACTGGGCAAGTTAGCCCTCAGCATTGTCATGTTGCTCATGTTTATCGGCCGTATCGGTCCCTTGACCTTGCTGGTTAGTCTAGCGGATTACCAGCCTGATAAGAAAGATTTGATTCAGTATATGAAAGCAGATATTAGTATTGGATAAGAAAGGAAGAACGATGTCAGATCGTACGATTGGAATTTTAGGCTTGGGGATTTTTGGGAGTAGTGTCCTGACGGCCCTTGCCAAGCAAGATATGAATATTATTGCTATTGATGACCACGCCGAGCGCATCAATCAATTTGAGCCAGTTTTGGCGCGTGGAGTAGTTGGCGATATCACAGATGAGGAACTTCTCAGAACTGCAGGTATTGATACCTGTGATACGGTTGTGGTCGCAACAGGGGAAAATCTAGAGTCGAGTGTGCTTGCAGTTATGCATTGTAAGAGTTTGGGCGTGCCTAGGGTTATTGCCAAGGTCAAAAGCCAGACAGCCAAGAAGGTACTGGAAAAAATAGGTGCCGATTCAGTTATCTCACCTGAGTATGAAATGGGCCAGTCCCTAGCGCAGACCATTCTCTTTCATAACAATGTTGATGTCTTTCAGCTGGATAAAAATGTCTCTATTGTGGAGATGAAAATTCCTCAGTCTTGGGCAGGTCAAAGCCTGAGTCAGCTGGATCTACGTGGCAAATACAACCTCAATGTCCTAGGATTCCGTGAACAAGAAAATTCACCGCTGGATGTCCAATTTGGTCCCAATGATCTCTTGAAGTCAGATGCCTATATCTTGGCAGTCATTAACAACCAGTATCTAGACGACTTGGCAGAATTAAATTCGTAAGGAGGGGAATCCCCTCTTTTTTGATGTTCAAGATAGGAAATAGAGATAGCAACCCTTGTATTCTAGTAAAAGTCCTTCAGAAGCTGGACTTTATGGTAGAATAGAAAGAAGTGACAAGAGAGAGTAATACTCTTCGAAAATCTCTTCAAACCACGTCAGCTTCGCCTTGCCGTATATATGTTACTGACTTCGTCAGTTCTATCTGCAACCTCAAAACAGTGTTTTGAGCTGACTTCGTCAGTTTTATCTGCAACCTCAAAGCTGTACTTTGAGCAACCTGCGGCTAGTTTCCTAGTTTGCTCTTTGATTTTCATTGAGTATAAGAAAAAATCAGTCCCCTAAAGGAGTAGATTATGAAGTTATTGTCTATCGCCATTCCTAGCTATAATGCTGCGGCCTATCTTCATTACTGTGTGGAGTCGCTAGTGATTGGTGGTGAGCAAGTTGAGATTTTGATTATCAATGACGGGTCTCAGGACCAGACTCAGGAAATCGCTGAGCGTTTAGCCAGCAAGTATCCTAACATCGTTAGAGCCATTTATCAGGAAAATAAGGGCCATGGCGGTGCCGTCAATCGCGGCTTGGCAGAGGCTTCTGGGCGTTATTTTAAAGTAGTTGATAGTGATGACTGGGTGGATCCCCGTGCTTACCTGAAAATTTTGGAGACCTTGCAGGAATTAGAGAGTGAAGGTCAAGAGGTGGATGCCTTTGTGACCAATTTTGTCTATGAAAAGGAAGGTCAGTCTCGTAAGAAGAGTATGAGTTACGAGTCAGTCTTACCTGTCCATCAGATTTTTGGCTGGGACCAGGTCGGAAATTTCTCAAAAGGCCAGTATATCATGATGCACTCGCTGATTTACCGGACAGATTTGTTGCGAGCGAGCCAGTTCCAACTGCCTGAGCATACTTTTTATGTCGATAATCTCTTTGTCTTTACCCCCCTTCAGCAGGTCAAGACCATGTACTATCTGCCTGTCGATTTCTATCGTTATTTGATTGGGCGTGAGGACCAGTCTGTCAATGAGCAAGTGATGATTAAACGCATTGACCAGCAACTCAAGGTCAATCGACTCTTGGTAGACCAGCTTGATTTGTCCAAAGTAAGCCATCCCAAAATGCGAGAATATCTGCTGAATCATATTGAGATTACGACGGTTATTTCCAGTGCCCTGCTCAATCGAGCTGGAACAGCGGAGCATCTGGCCAAAAAACGAGAGCTGTGGACCTATATTCAACAGGAAAATCCAGAGGTCTTTCAGGCTATTCGGAAGACCATGTTGAGTCGTTTGACCAAACATTCCGTCTTGCCAGCTCGCAAACTTTCCAATGTCGTCTATCAAATCACTAAATCTGTTTATGGATTTAATTAATATAGTCTATAAA
Source organism: uncultured Streptococcus sp. (assembly GCA_934216185.1). GTDB lineage: Bacteria > Bacillota > Bacilli > Lactobacillales > Streptococcaceae > Streptococcus. Next base: position 9,311 of record CAKQBM010000073.1, read on the forward strand.
TAACTTCCAAAGCAATTATAACCTTTGCTAAGTTTTGCTAAATTACCCAATGAAAATAAAGCTTAAAACCCCTTTACAAATCCAGCTATTCATGGTAGAATGGATTTTGTGCGAAATATCAGCA
>CAKQBM010000074.1 GCA_934216185.1 uncultured Streptococcus sp.
TCTATAATTTGTCTGTCAGACCGAGTTTGTTTCGAATTATATTCAAGCACAGCCTGTCCGAAAATTTTATAATAAGCCTGTTTTATAGGTCGGTCTTCTATGATTTTAAAATAACCTTCGGGATCTATATGATCCTCCGAGTTGGTTATGTTGCGATTACGAATATTATGATCACGACTCATCTTTTTTCCAAAGTGAGCTGAAATAGTATATGCATTGTCCATAACTTTCTCCTTTATTTATTGATTATGTCTGATAAGTTGAAAATAAAAAAACAGATTATGACGAATTTTTTAGGGGATGATGGAGACAGTCAGCAGAGTCTGACGCTGCTTATAACACAATATACATAATGACAGAGTCATTATTATTGTTGTCCTGCAGACGGCTAGGATTGCATCCTCTTTTTCCAAAATTATTTGGAAAAATTCACCTCTTTGTAGGCAAAGGTAAGTTATTTTTCTAAATCAAACTCGTTCTAAGGATGGTAAAATTAGGATAAATATAGCAATTTAAGATTAAATGCAAAACATTTCTGGTATTAATGATAAGAGAGCAGAGGATATCATTGGCTATAGTGAAACTCATGGTGGCTTCTAATCTGTAGAATATTTATAAAATATCTAAGGAATCAGAGGTAAGACTATAGAAAAAAAGATTGATTATAAAAAAATTTGTGAATTTTTATAGGTAACTTTAGTAGATAGAATTACCCTTAACTAGGATAATGAAATCATATTATTAAAAATATGGAAAAATATCCGACTCTTAGAAATGACCGGTTCTCGGTGCAATGGTTCGATTCCTTTTTAATCATACAACGCTAACCAAAAAATCATGTTTTCCCAGACTTTCCTTAACATATATACTCATTGGTATAGAAGTACGTATAGACTTAGTAATTAATCACTTTACAACTTAGTTAGGAAATAGGGAAAACACAATTATGGTAATATTACTGGTGTTGATTTTTAAGTTTGTATGTCTCGCAGAAGTGGTAGCACTTGAATGGTAGCAGTTGTGTACGCGAGAAATCAGAAAAAGGCTTTTCTAAATAAGGTGCTCTTTTTTGTGTTCAATTTAATGTTTATACTATATTAGAAACATCAAATTAACCCCGATTACAGAAGCTGTGTTTTAGTTTTTGAAACAATTATTATTCTATGATATACTATATGCGACTTTTTAGGATAAGGGAGATTGGACATGTTAGAATGGAAATGTGATGGAAACTATTATAATGTAACAGAGTCAAAAGTAATAGATTCCTCAGTTTTAATAAAACCAAAATTTGAGGGTGATTCTTTGAGGAAAGTGGTATTAAGAAAGTTTCCAAAAGATAATTATTTTGTAAGCTCATTGCAGAAAGTAGAGCATAATAAAAGACCAAAGATAGACGTGGGAAAAGATCGTGGACATCTAATTGCTGATAGTTTTCAAGGTTATCTACTCACTGAGTGTGAAATTGAAAGATACCAGGAAGAGGTGAACCAATTTTTTGGAAAAGGAAATAATGTGAATATAAAATCACAATCGCCTGAATCAAATAGAAATTCAGTTGAATATGCAGGGCAATTAAAGTTTGAGCAGATTATCATTGACTTCTTGAAAAAATCAGACAATGGTGAAGTTTATTTTGAGATTGAAGAGACGACTATTGATGAAAAACTAGGTCGTCGTATCTTTATCAGTTTTTTAGACTCCACTAAGGATGACATTCATGTTTTTATTCCGGAAGAGAGACAATCATTTGAAGATTCTATTTTCGACTAAATAAGTAATGATGTAATGATTTAAAGGAATACAATCATCTAAAAGATATAGATTTTCTGGTCTAGACTTTATAGAAATTAAGCGTTGTAAGTTTAGAGAAGTAGGTGAGGGATTATAATTAAACTAATAGTCTCTTAAATCGGCACAAGCAAATGATAAAATAGAATACAAAGAAAGCCTAGGAATAAATCGTTTCCAAGGCTTTTTAATTGTACGTAGGATATAGGGTTAAAAACATTTAGTATAATGCATTTCATTGTGATACTTTTGATTTGTAAATCGTTTAAATTTATTTTACTAAAGACGTATCATATGGAGAGAGTGAGACTGTTGGTGAAAGAGATGAAGTCATCCATTGTAGGACCTAGAAAAATGATAGATTTTAAGTATTTTTATCAATTACGTTACAAGAATTAGTTTAATTGTTTAGAATGGGTTAGTTGAAACAGTAGTATTATTAAAAATCTATTCTCACGAATATGTGGGGTCAAAAACTTGAAATAATACCAAAGTTTTTGTGGGAATATATTGATATCTCTTTTTAAGTCAGTACACAAATGGATAATTTTAACTATAAAATTAACTTATGAAGATAAGATACAAATCTACAAACTTTTGAAACAAGGATGCACTTTCGTATGGAATAAAAATCGTTTTGTAGATCACAATAATAAATAAAGAAAGCTAAAAGACTTATCTCTATCTTGAATAGAGATAAGTCTTTTACTTAAATTCTATTTTAACCTAAAGTAGTTGTTCAGTTCAAAAAGGTTCTGCTATTTTGTTTCAGTCATAATAGTATTGATAGCTTTGATTAATTTCTTTTGTTTATACGCAGGCAACGCTTTCAAATTATCAATAAGTTTTACCAAATCGCTATCTTCTTCTTTTAGTGTGACATCAAAGAAAGTGGGGATATCCACATCTAAAGCTTTCATAATTTTTTCAAGAGTTTTGATTTTTATATTAGGTTCTAGATTTTCAATTTTATAAACGTAATTTGTCCCTAATTCAGCTTTTTCTTCAAGCATTTCTTGAGTCATTCCCTCTTTTATTCGTAAGACTCTAATACGTTTACTGATATATTCTTGTAGATTTGACATAAACCACCTCACAGGGTTAATTTTACAACCATAAAAGGTTGGTTATAACACCTCAAAAGGTCGAAAACAACTTTACAAGGTTGTTTTTAAGTTATATAATGTAAACATTACAATATAGAAATTGTATAATTTTTGAAATTAAAAGGAGTTTCAACATTAATGAAAAAGAAAGAGGCTATAAAGGCTTTAGCTACTGTCTCTACAGTGATTGCAGCGACAGGATTAACGTCTGTAGCGAATGCTAATCAACAAGAAGACCCAAAAACAGAAGTTGATGCCTTAAGTTCTAAAGTGACTGTTCAAGCTCTTAAAGAAGCTGAGAACAAGCAAAGTGTAGCGGTACAAGCAGTAAACGCTCAACAAGATATAGTTAAGCAAGCCATCACTGAAGAAGAAAAAGCTGGAAAAACTGAAGCTAGGGCTAAGGAAGGTCTTGATGAAGCTCAAATCATCAAAGATAAAGCTACTCCTACTGAAATTGACAAAACTAAACAAAGTATTAGTGAAACAGAATCCGCAATCGAAAATCAAGACGTTCAACTTCAGAATACTCAAGCTGAGACTGCTAAAGCTCAAGATAAAGTTAACAAACAAACTGAAATTGTTAACAGTGATCAAACAAAAATTACTACTCAAGAAACTAATGTAGCAAATGCTAAAACCAATGTAGAAACTGCTCAAAAAAATCTTGATGGTACAGGAGCTAAGGAAATCATCTCAGAACGAGATAATGCTCAAACTGATTTGGCAACTAAAAAGGATGCTGAAGCTAATGCCAAAAGCAAGCTAGAAGAAGCACAGAAAGCTGATGCTGATAAAAAAGTTAAACTTGAACAAGCTGAAAAAGATGAAAAACTTCAAGCTAAAGCTGTTGAAGACACTTCTAAAACTTTGAGTGATGCTGAAGCTAAGTCTAAACAGACTAAAGAGCAACTCAATAATGCTAATATTGCTGTAACTAATGCTCAAGCAGCACTTAATGGTACAGGAGCTAAAGAAATCATCTCAGAGCGAGACAATGCTCAAACTGATTTGGCAACGAAAAAAGCTGCCGAAGCAGAGGCTGAAAGAAAGTTGAAAGAAGCTCAAAAAACTGATGCTGATAAAAAAGCTAAAATCCAAGCAGTGACAGAAACTTTGACAGCTCAACAAGATGTAGCTTTGAGAACTTCAACGGAATTGACAGCTGCTATAGCAATTGTGGCTGATGCTAAGTCTAAAAAAGAAGAAGCAGACAAAGCTGTAAAACGTTTGGAAGATAAACTAACTAGTTTAGAAAATCTTAGCACTATTGAAATTCCAGAAGAAGTTGCAAGTGCTTATCGAAACTTCTATGAAGATAAAACAGAAGCAAACAAAGATAAGCTCTTCGATGCTGTTCAAAATTGGTGGGATAACCGTGATTATAGCAAGGAAAACAACTATCCTGTTGACGACACTGTAATCAACGATCTTAGTAATTTGACAAAAGAACAAATTGCTAACCTCTCACTTTATCAAGCAGGCTTGATTCAACAAGTGCGAAAAACTATCTGGGGTGATTCAGAAGTCCTTGTGACAGAAGATGTTGTTACAGCAATGAAGAATATCACAACTGCTTATTCGAACATGTCAAATCCTGATGGCGACCACCTTTTTAGTGCTCTAACTAATGATGGAACTGACACTACGCATTGGAAGGCAGAAAACCTTGGTTACATCAAAGCTAAACCAACTACAATGTCAGCTTTGTATAAAGGTATTTATAAATCTATAATCAATACTTTTGGTAGTGACTACAATCAGAATTATGCACATGTCATTACAACAGTTGGAGGAAAACCTGACTATAAAAAGGGTAAGGTTGTTCCAAATTATATTGGTGCTGCAACAAGCGTAACACCAGAAGGTCTTGGATTGATGCATGAAATTCATTTCAATCACACTTCGTCAGATACTGATAAAATATTAGCTAATCCATTTGACTCTTCAGTTGTAAAAACTCAATTAGCTGACGCTAAAGCTGTTCAAACTTCTGCGGATAATGCTAACAAAACAGCCCAAAACCGATTAACTACAGCATCAGTAGCAAATAAAGCAGCTGAGGATGCTGTATCTAACACAACAAAAACTTTGAACGCACTCAAAGCAATTGTTGACCTCACACCTGATGCCAAAGCTAAGTTGGATGAAGCTACTGAGGCACGTAAGAATGCAGAAAGTCAATTCAGTAACGCTCAAAAAGCAGTTGACAATCTTAACGCTGATGTTGCTACAAAAACTAAAGCTCTTGACAATGCGAAAGTAGCACAAGAAAAAGCCAACAACGCAAACAAAGTCTCTAATGAAGAATTGAATTCTGCGCAGGCTAAAAATAAATTTGCTAATGAAGTACTCTCAGAAACTCGCAATAAAATTGCTTCACTTAGAGTAACTGCTGACCTCACACCTGACGCTAAAGTCAAATTGGCTGAAGCGACTTCGGCGCATGATTTAGCTGAGCTAAGATTAGTCAAAGCTCAAAAAGCTGTTAATAATCTTAACTCAGATGTTGCAAGTAAGACTAAAGCTCTTGCGGATGCTAAAGCAACACTTCAAAATGAAGAAGCTAAATTGGAAGAACTTAAAGCTAAAAAAGCGAAAGACGAGAAAGAACTTACTTATCTTCAATTACTAGTAAGCAACTCGAAAGCAAATGAAGTTCAATTTAAAGAAGAAATCAAGAATCTTCAAAATAAACTTCAAAAGACGAAAGACTACCTTAGCAAACTAGAAAATGCTGATAGTAATTTAGAAAAAGCTAAAGTTGCTTATAAACTAGCAGTAGAAAAACATAAAGAAGCTAAATCAATTCTTGATAAAGAAACTGAAAAACTTGAACAGTTGCTTATCAATAAACGTGATGCAGTAGCTCATTATGAAGCTGTAAAAGAAGCTTATATACAAGCTCAAGTAAAAGCTCAATATGAAGTCATTTCTCAACGAGGTGATGTTCCAATTCCTCTCCTTAATGAAAATGGCCAAATAGTAGGTTATAACTCTTCATTTTCCCGAGATGTCAGAACTGCTGTTCGCACTATTACCGATAAAGTCGTTTCGAAACATGGCGTACCGATCTATCAAGCATCATTACCTGAAACCGGTGAAGGTGATACAGCGATTTATACGCTTTCAGGAATTACGTTTCTTGCTCTAGCTGGAGTGATGAGAAAGAAGAAGAAGTTATAAATTACAGTTTCTAAATTGCTTTACTGAGTGAGAAGTTATGACATAACTAAAGAATCACTGCCTTAATTCAATCACAATTACTTCCATATTCTAGAGATGTCGAGAATAAAAAAATAAGTTTTATTAATCATAAATAGGAGAATATAAAATGAAAAAAGTATTAATTATTGTTTCTGTTGTTGTAATCGCACTAGCAGGTATTGGTGTAGGAGCATATTTCTTAACCCGTGAAAAGTCTCCGGAACAGCAGGTCGTCGGGACTTGGTACGACGGTGAAAATGATGTAACGATTGAGTTGAAATCAAATAAGAGCCTAAAAATTACAAAAGAAAGTGGAGAATCTAGAACAGGTACTTGGCGCATTGCAGGTGATAAAATTAAGTTTACAGCAACAAGTGGTCCAAAAGCTGAAGGTGAACTTTCGACAGGAAAGATTGAATCTATTTTCTTTGAATTCACTAATACCAATGTGAGTTATGCACTTCACGATGCCACCTATGAAAAACAATAAATAGTTATAGGACTCTCATGAAGATTCATCGTACTCTTCAACGGAGTCCTATTTTGCTGAAATAGTTTTTGCATATAGAATCTTCCAATTAATATTGACTTATTGAAAGATTTACTAACTATTTCTACCCTATATTTTAGTTTGATCAATGTTAAGTTGTAGAAAATTTGCTAATGAGTAGTGGTGGATAATCAAATCAAAACATTTAGAGGAAATAAATATATTGAAAGAGCAGGAGAATTTAATATGAAAAAATGGATACTGATATCATTTTTAAGTCTGAGTACTTTGACCTTGGTTGCATGCGGCTCTAATCAAATGAAGCAGGTAACACAGCAATCATCTTCGTCTAGTAAGCAAGAATTAAAGAAGAATAGTCAGGAAGCATTTCAAACGGTCTTAGATCGTTATAAATCTTATCAACAAGCAATAAATAGTGGTGATGATAGTCGTTTATCTGAAGCCTTAAAACAGATCGAAGCTACATCTGAGGAATATATGCTCATTGATAATTTAGGGCATTCGGGAACGTCAGTTGATTTTCAATATGCGTTTGTAGACTTAGATAAAGATGGACAGGACGAGTTATTAATCGGTAAACAAGATTATATTTCTGCAATCTATTATCTAAAAAATAGTCACCCCACTTTGTTACATGTAGCTTATGCAGCCTCTGTTGGTGGGGCACGTTCATCTCTCACTGCTTATGAAAACGGTCAGGTGGTATTTGCTGCCTGGCAGTCATCGAATCCGGAAGTAAACCTAACTTTATACAAAGTTGAAGCTAGTGTCCCAAATAAGCAAAAAGAAACTACGATACAAATGAATGATAAGAAGAAAATCGAAGATGAACTAGGTATTTCGTCTACGGCTTTGAATCTCAAAAACTTAAAGTGGGAAGCAATTGATAAAGGTTCAACGACTTCTTCAAAAGAAAGTGATATGAAATCTTCTAGTCAGAGTGAGGATATTAAGTCAGAAACTGGTTTTCAGGTTCGTGTGCAAATATCGGATTTGGAAATACGCAAAGAACCTAGTGCTAAGTCACAGTCTCTGGGCAAGATATCTCAAGGTATTCACGCTATTTCGGAAACAAGAAGTGCAGAAGGTTACACTTGGGGGAAATTACAATCTGGTCAAGGATGGATTGCTCTTGATTATACGGAACGAATAGAAGGTGAGAAACAAACTCAATCGGAATCTAGTGGTATGAACATCCAAGAAATTCAAACAGGTAATTTTTCAAGTATTAAAGGGTCCTGGAGAAATGCACAAGGAAATAGTATTACTTTTGATGCCAATGGCTTGACCCAAGTGAATGGTAATCCTGCGGGTGATGTAGTTTTTGATAAATTTGTCGTCCAAGGAGAAAAGCTTACAGCTGTTACAAAAACATCAGAAGGTATTAGTGAGACACCAATTGCATTTACTCCGTCGGGACAAGATGGAAGAGAGTCAATTTTTTGGAGTAAAAATCATGTCAGTGATGGAACGGATATTTATTATCGAGAGTAGAAGATGGGAAAATAATTTTAAGAAAAAATTTTCTGACCCCATAACATTGCTTATTGGTTTATTTTTGTAAATAAGATATAAAAAATCCCCACCAGAAAGAAATTCTGGTGGGGTATTTGGTGGGGAACCAAATATAATTAATTAGATTTTAGCGTTTTAAAACAATTCAAAATGCTGTTAAATCAATCAAGTCAATTTAAATTAGGTTTATATTTTATTCCCACTCTACAGTTGCAGGTGGTTTACTTGTAATATCGTAGACGATACGGTTAACGTGGTCAACTTCGTTAACGATACGTACAGAAATCTTTTGGAGAACTTCCCATGGAAGTTTTGCAAAGTCAGCTGTCATACCGTCAATTGAAGTGATAGCACGAATAGCAATAGTGTAGTCGTAAGTACGGCCATCACCCATAACCCCGACAGAACGAACGCCTGTGTTAACAGTGAAATATTGCCATACATCACGGTCAAGACCGGCTTTTGCAATTTCTTCACGAAGGATAGCATCAGACTCACGAACTGTTTCGAGTTTTTCTTCAGTAATTTCACCCATAACACGGATGGCAAGTCCTGGTCCTGGGAATGGTTGACGCCAAACGACTTCGTCAGGCATTCCCATTTCAGTACCAAGGGCACGTACTTCATCTTTAAAGAGAGTATTAAGCGGTTCAATCAATTCAAACTGCATGTCTTCTGGAAGACCACCAACGTTGTGGTGAGATTTGATTGTTTGAGCTGTCTCAGTACCTGATTCAATAATATCAGTGTAGAGTGTTCCTTGAGCTAGAAAATCAACGCCTTTGAGCTTGCTTGCTTCGTCATCAAAGACGTAAACAAACTCGTTACCGATGATTTTACGTTTTTTCTCAGGATCATCAACTCCAGCCAAGAGATCAAGGAAGCGTTTAGAAGCATCAACACGGATAATGTTAAGGCCAAATTTACCTCCAAGCATGTCCATAACTTGGTCACCTTCACCTTTACGGAGAAGACCGTGGTCAACGAAGATACATGTCAATTGGTCTCCGATAGCTTTTTGCAAGAGAACACCAACAACAGATGAATCAACACCACCTGAGAGTCCAAGAAGAACTTTACGGTCACCAACTGTTTCACGGATTTGTGCAATTTGCATATCTACGAAGTTAGCCATTGACCAGTCACCTTTGGCACC
>CAKQBM010000075.1 GCA_934216185.1 uncultured Streptococcus sp.
TCAGCTGCCTCAGGACGTTCGGGGTCAATCATCCCAATCAAACCAGTAAAGATTAAATCATTTTCAAGTTCTTCAGAAGTGAGATTTTCTGGAATGCTATCAATAATCTTATAAGCACCTGCAAGGACACGCAAGGCTTGGTGAGCCATTTCAGAGTTATTTGTATGAATGAGATTTGTAACCTTCTCATCAATCGGTGCAATATCCCCAGCCTTGTCACGAAGAACACAACGTTTCAAAAGTTGGTCTGGTGCACCCTTGACTGCTACAAGGAAACGACCATCTGACAATGGGTGAACCGTTGACATGAGTTTACGGTCAGAGTCAAATGGTAACTCAGCCACACGAGGATATTTGTCTAAGAAATCTTTGACATCGTAGCCCTTGTCCAAGGCATACTGGATGAAGGCTGTTTCAGTAGGGTCACCAATCAGGTTGCCTTCCACATCAATTTTAGTATCATTGGCCAAGACAACTGAACGAAGTAGTGGCATTTCAAGACCTAGTTCAATGTCATCAGCTGAGTCATGTAGAACCGCATCGTAGAAGACTTTTTCGACTGTCATCTTGTTCATGGTCAGCGTACCAGTCTTATCAGAAGCGATGATTTCGGTTGAACCAAGTGTTTCAACTGCTGGCAACTTACGAACGATGGAATGTCGTTTGGCCAAAACTTGAGTACCAAGGGCAAGAACGATAGTTACGATAGCTGGGAGCCCTTCTGGAATGGCTGCAACGGCAAGGGCAACAGAGGTCATCAACTCACCAAGTGGATCTTTCCCTTGAATGAAGACACCAACAACAAAAGTAACAAGGGCAATGACCAAAATTGCATAAGTCAAGACCTTAGAAAGATTGTTCAAGTTTTGTTTAAGGGGTGTATCAGTCTCATCAGCGTCTTGAAGCATACCAGCGATGTGACCAACTTCAGTGTACATCCCTGTATTGACAACAACACCAAGACCACGACCATAAGTCACGTTAGAGTTTTGGAAGGCCATATTGACACGGTCACCAATACCAGCATCTGCAGCAAGCTCAACTGACAAGTCTTTTTCGACTGGCACAGACTCACCTGTCAAGGCAGCTTCTTCAATCTTGAGAGAATTGGCTTCTAACAAACGTAGGTCTGCTGGCACCACATCACCAGCTTCAAGGGCAACGATATCTCCAGGTACCAATTCTTTAGAGTCAATCTCCGCCATATGCCCATCACGAAGAACGCGGGCAGCTGGACTAGACATGGATTTGAGGGCTTCGATAGCTTCTTCTGCTTTTCCTTCTTGGTAAACACCAAAGGCAGCGTTGATGATAACCACGGCTAGGATGATAATGGCATCTGCGATATCTTCCCCACCAGAAGTCACGACTGACAAGATTGCTGCCGCAACTAGGATGATAATCATCAAATCCTTAAATTGCTCGATAAATTTGACCAAGATTGATCGTTTCTCGCCTTCTTCGAGTTCATTGTGGCCGAATTCGGCAAGGCGTTTCTGCGCTTCGCTAGATGAAAGACCCTGCTCGGTCGCATCCACAGCCTTCAAGACCTCTTCAGGACTTTGAGTGTAAAACGCTTGGCGTTTTTGTTCTTTTGACATGTGTCTCCTCCTTGACATTGTGTGCAAAACAGGCTCTCCTTTTTCATCGTATCTTTTCACGACAAACAAAAAGAGACCTGTTAATCATAACAAGTCTCGCTGTTTAAGATAGTGCCGGAAAGCATACTTTTCAGTATAAAATTCGGAATGACGACACTATCACAGGTTTCTGCCAGCTACTCCCTTGAGTAGTACTATTATACCAAATTTTGAAAAGTTTTCAAAGAGTAAAGATTCTATAAAATTCTATCCTTATCAAAAGTACGTTCACTGATAATATATCTAGGACGACGTTTCGTTTCTAGGTAAATCTTTCCAATATACTCACCAATTACTCCCAAACTAATCAATTGTACTCCACCAAGTAAACTAACTATTGCATAGGTGCTTGCCCAACCAGCCACAACCGTACCAGCAAACTTACTCAATATAACCCAAATAATTAATAGAAAACTAAAGAGTGATGTCAAAACACCAAGGCTTGTAATCAACCGAATCGGTTTGATTGATAAACTGGTAATACCATCCATAGCCAAACCAAGCATTTTAGATAGTGGATAATGGCTCTCACCAGCAATTCGTTCATGGCGCTTATATGAAACGTAAGAATATTTAAAACCAACTAAAGGCATTAAACCACGAAGAAATAGATTAACTTCAGTGAATTTCTCTAATTCCTTCAAGAATCTTTTAGAAACCAAGCGATAGTCGGCATGATTGAAAACAACTTCTGCTCCAAATAGGTGTAACACTTTATAAAAACCTTCGGCTGTAATTCGTTTAAAAGCAGAGTCCGTATCACGGTTATCACGTACACCGTATACAATTTCAGAACCACTTTTATACTCAGAAATCATCTTATCCATGCAGTTAATATCATCTTGTCCATCGGCATCAATGGTAATGACAATATCAGCAAACTGAATAGCTTCATACATCCCTGCAAGGACACTACTTTGATGCCCCCTATTACGACTTTGTGATACACCAACCACAGAAGGAATGGAATTAGCATAACTTTTTATCAATTCCCAAGTTCGATCCTTACTACCATCATTGATATACATGATTTTACTAAGAGGATGGATTTCTTCTTTCTTCACTAATTGTTCAATTTTTTCAACGAACATTGGATTAGTATGTGGTAGGACTTGCTCTTCGTTGTAACATGGAATAACTATGTATAAAATCGGCTTTTTCCTACTCATACTATTCTCCTCCTTTTCTATAAATCATAGCCGTATCAATCTGTTTTTCTAAGTGATAATTGATTTTAATATAATCCTTGATAAAAGAATCAGTTCTCTTACCATAATCCCATTCAGTATCAAATACAATATAGATAGGAGGATTTTCTTGTATAGATTTTTTAAACTCATCAATAATAACTCGATCATCTGTCACCGCAGGGATAAAGAAAAATTTTGTACTAGCTAGCCGTTCACTGTACAAATAAATTGTTCCATTTTGACGGTGTGTATAAATTCGGTCATCCATCGACGTATTTTTCTCTATATAGCTAGCTACACGTTGCTGTTTTTCAGCATTATTGAGATATCTAGTATTCATATTCTTCATGATGTATTTCACATCATTCTGGTATACAATACTTAATCCTAAGAACAAGATAAGAAATACTTGAAAAGACATTTTCTTTGATATGCTATGAAATACATAGGAAATATATGGAATCAAAATCGGAAGCATCACTAAAATATAATGGCCATAGCTTCTTTTCGAGATAAGAGCCAGAAGTAGACAAATAATAAAAACAAAATGATAGAAAATTGATTTTATTCCAAATTTCTTCCATAGTGGTATCAAGGAAAATAACATCAATAAATTAAGACTTAAGAGATTTGTTTGGGAAATGTACCATCTGATAATCTCATACATCGAAACGTTATTTGACTCTGTAGTATAAATAAAATTAATTCCAATCGACTGGTATATCATTTCAAAAAAGATACCTTTTGATAACAGATATAAGCACAAAGGGATAGTTGGTATTAATATTCCAAGGAAAAATAATCCAATCAAAGAAAACAAGTCCCTGTATGCTTTCTTAAGTATGAAATCAATCAATACATAAATACAAAATACAAGCCAAATCCCTATCATATTTGCTTTCGTAAAAAATACAATAGAGAAAAATGCACCTGATGCTATGATATCATTTTTGCTGAAATCATTTTGTATAAACAGTTTTAAAAAAATGTATAATGAATAAGCCAAAAAAGGTAAAATAAAACCTTCTAAACTCCAACCGCCATCAAAAAAATACTCATAAATTATAAAGAGAATTGCTAAAGTTAAAATTGTTTGCTTATTTCCAGTAAATAACCTTGAAATCTTATAGCTAGCTACAAAGAAAAGAAATGTGCAAAATAGGTATAAAAATTTAATTCCTAACGCACCACCGATAAGATATCCTAGGTAGTTCAGTAAAAAAACAACTGGCCCCTTATGATCAAATAGGTTTGCATACATCAATTCTCCTCGATTCATTGCATACCCAAAATATTCAAAAATACTAGCATCTGAAAACGGTATTCCTTGTTTGACATTTGATACCATCGAGAACCATACTAAAACAGTAAAGAGTAAAGAAATACTCATCACTAAAATACTCATTTTTTTCAATTTTGTTCACCTCAACTTTTCACTTTATAGTAAATTGAAGCTAGAATAGTACGCTGTGACTGCTAAAACATTTCTAGAAATTAATTTGACTTCCCTGATTGATTTGTTTATATCTTAATTCAAACTACTATATCAGTCTATCATATTTCCTAAAAAAAAAAAGCATTTTCTGCTTTGTATTTTCTTACTTTTATCTGTCCTATTTGAATTTTCCCTTGAAAACCAGTATAATGGTAGAATGCTATATGACTAGAAAGGAAGTTGAATGAAGCAATCTATTTCAAATCTCAAGTTAGCTGAGCGTGGGGCCATTATCAGTATTTCGACCTATTTGATCTTGTCAGCAGCCAAATTAGCAACTGGCCACCTCCTCCATTCATCCAGTTTGGTGGCCGATGGTTTTAATAACGTATCGGACATCATTGGAAATGTGGCCCTATTGATTGGGATTCGAATGGCGCGCCAGCCTGCTGACCGAGACCACCGTTTTGGCCATTGGAAGATTGAAGATTTGGCTAGTTTAGTCACTTCCATCATCATGTTTTATGTTGGCTTTGATGTGCTGAGGGATACCATTCAGAAGATTCTCAGTCGTGAAGAAACGGTTATTGATCCTCTGGGTGCAACTCTAGGAATTATGTCTGCAGCGATTATGTTCATGGTCTATCTCTACAATACTCGCCTCAGTAAGAAATCAAACTCCAAGGCGCTGAAGGCAGCTGCTAAGGACAATCTTTCTGATGCTGTTACCTCACTTGGTACGACCATTGCCATCCTGGCCAGCAGTTTCCATTATCCGATTGTTGACAAACTGGTTGCCATCATCATCACTTTCTTTATCTTGAAAACTGCCTATGATATCTTCATCGAGTCTTCCTTTAGTCTTTCAGATGGTTTTGACGACCGTCTGCTTGAGGACTACCAAAAGGCCATTATGGAAATTCCCAAAATCAGCAAGGTTAAGTCCCAAAGAGGTCGCACCTACGGTAGCAACATCTATCTCGATATTACGCTAGAGATGAATCCTGACCTGTCGGTTTATGAGAGCCACGAGATTGCGGATCAGGTCGAGTCTATGCTGGAGGAACGTTTTGGCGTCTTTGATACCGATATCCATATCGAGCCAGCACCTATACCTGAGGATGAAATTTTAGACAATGTCTATAAAAAATTGCTCATGCGTGAACAATTGATTGACCAAGGAAATCAACTGGAAGAACTCTTGGCTGACGATTTTGTCTATATTCGCCAAGATGGAGAACAGATGGATAAAGAGGTCTATAAAGCCGAAAAAGACTTGAATTCTGCTATCAAGGATATTCAAATCACTTCCATCAGTCAAAAGACCAAACTCATCTGCTATGAGTTAGATGGTATCATCCACACCAGTATCTGGCGTCGCCATGAAACTTGGCAAAATATCTTTCATCAAGAAACTAAAAAAGAATAGAGAAATCCTGTCATGAGACGGGATTTTTCTATTCTTCTAGCTATCAAATTCACTGAGATACTCATAGCGTTCGTATTTTTCAAGGAGTGCTTCGTTTTTCTCATCCAGTTCTTTTTGGAGAGTAGCCAGCTTACCAAAGTCAGAGCCGTTAGCCTGCATTTCCTCTTCAATCGCAGCGATACGATTTTCCAATGTTTCAATATCGCCTTCAATACTTGCCCACTCCTGCTTTTCTTGGTAGGTCATGCGTTTCTTGTCTTCTCTGACCTTGACCACTTTTTCCTTTTCGGCCTTTTGCACTTGATTGGCCATCTCTGTTTCAAAGGCTTTTTCATCAAGATAGTCTGTGTAATGACCAAAGAAAGGACGAATCTTACCATCCTCAAAAGCGAGAATCTTAGTCGCTACCTTATCCAAGAAATAGCGGTCGTGACTAACAGTCAAAACTGGACCAGCAAAGCCTTGCAAAAAATTCTCTAAAACTGTCAAAGTTGCAATGTCCAAATCATTGGTTGGCTCGTCCAAAAGGAGAACATTTGGTTTTTCCAAGAGCAGTTTGAGGAGATAAAGGCGTTTTTTCTCGCCACCAGACAATTTCTCAATCAAGGTTCCATGCATCGAACGTGGGAAAAGGAACTGCTCCAGCAACTCTGCAATCGAAGTCGTAGAACCACCGCTGGTCTTGACCTCTTCTGCCACTTCTTGCAGGTAATTAATCACTCGCTTGCTTTCATCCAAATCCTCAATTTGCTGAGAGAAATAGGCGATGCGAACAGTCTCCCCTATCACAACTTGACCTGCTGTCGGCTCAAGACTTCCTGCAATCAGGTTAAGCAGGGTTGATTTTCCAACACCATTGTCCCCAACGATTCCGATACGGTCTTTGGCCTGAACTAAGAGATTAAAATCTTGCAAAATAGGCTTGTTATCATAGTCAAAGGATACATCCTGAAACTCGATGACTTTTTTACCAATCCGACTGGTTTCAAAGTTCATGGTCAAATCTGTTTCAGCAACGCCACCTGAGACTTCTTTCTTCAAGTCGTGGAAACGATTGATACGAGCCTGCTGCTTGGTCGCACGCGCCTGCGGTTGTCTGCGCATCCAGGCCAATTCTTGTTTGTAGAGTTGTTCTTTTTTGTGAAGAAGAGCCGCGTCACGCTCATCCTGTTCCGCCTTAAGGCGAACATAGTCCTGATAATTGCCCTGATATTCGGTCAATCCTGCTCGGTCCAACTCGAAAATCCGTGTTGACAAAGCATCCAAGAAATAACGATCGTGGGTAATAAAAAGGACGGTCTTCTTAGAATTTTTCAAAAAGAGGGTCAGCCACTCAATAGTCGCAATATCCAGATGGTTGGTTGGCTCATCCAGAAGCAATAGGTCGTGGTTGCCAAGTAAGACTTGCGCCAACTGGACCCGTCTTCTTAGACCACCTGACAATTCCCCAACAGGAGTAGATAAGTCCTGAATACCCAGCTTACTGAGAACCGTCTTGACCTGACTCTCAATTTCCCAAGCTTGGAGAGAGTCCATTTCTGCCATGACCCGTTCCAAACGCGCCTGCTTGTCCTCACTATAGTTGAGCATGAGGAGTTCATACTCACGAATGAGTTGGATTTCCTTGAGGTCGCTGGAGAGGACCGTATCCAAAACTGTCTTTCTATCATCAAAATCAGGATCCTGGGTCAAGTAGCCAATCTGGTAATCGTTCTTAGCTGAAAAGGGACTGACATCCCCATCAAAGCCAGAAACACCAGAAAGGACGTCCAAAAGGGTAGTCTTACCAGTCCCATTGACACCAATCAGACCAATTCTATCCAAGTCATGGATGATAAAGGAAATATCCTTAAAAACAGTCTTATCACCGACGGATTTACTTAGTTTTTCAACGATAAAATCACTCATTTTTTCTCCCTTAGATAAGCATGGATAGCTTGACGGTCATTTTCCAATTCTCCATCGACAATGGCATACTCAATCTCTGTTAAAATTTCTCCCAAGTCTGGGCCCGGCTGATGACCATATTCCTTAATCAAAATGCCACCATTAATCTGAATTTCTTTCTTGTCATGAATGGTCAAGCTCTGGTAGGTTTCTGTGAGGGCTTGCGAATTGACTGGTTTCCCTTGAGCCTGTCGAAGATTTTCAGCCTGTAAAAGTAAATCCAAGTCAAAGCGGTAACAATCGCGCTTGCTCAATTCTCTCTTTTCACGCAAGGCCAAAATAGTCAGCAAATCCTGAACTTGCTTAGCAAACTGACGTGAGGTCTTCCAAGCCTTCAAAAATGGCTGCGCATTTTCAATCTCCAAAGCCCAGAGTAGAGCCGCCCAGGCTTGCTCTGAAGATTCAAAGGTGAAATCAGTCTCCAAATCAAAGAGTCTATTGAGCTTGTCCTGGCTAGCTGCCATATCAGGGAGATAGTCATAAGCTTGACTCTCAATCATGGAAGCCAAGCCCCTTCTCCAAAATGGAGCCAGCAAGAGTTTATCAAACTCAACGAAGGTACGCTCCACAGAAATTTTCTCCAAGAGGGGCGTCAAAGTCTTCATCGCTACAAAAGTTTCTGACTCAAGTTCAAAGCCAAGACTGGCCTGAAAACGAAAACCACGCATAATCCGCAAAGCATCCTCGTTGAAACGCTCACTTGCCACTCCAACTGCTCGCAAGACTTGCTTTTCCAAATCTTCTAAACCATGGAACAAGTCAATGATTTCTCCTGTCTCGTCCAAGGCAAATGCATTGACTGTAAAATCACGGCGCTTGAGGTCTTCTTCTAGCGAGCGCACAAAAGAAACCGCACTGGGTCTGCGATAGTCCACATAGACATCCTCTGTCCGAAAGGTGGTTACCTCATACTCCTCATCCCCATCTAAGACCAAGACGGTTCCATGCTCGATTCCGATATCAGCTGTTCGCGGAAAAATCTGCTTGGTTTCTTCTGGATAGGAAGATGTTGCAATATCCACATCGTGGATGGGACGATTGAGAAGGGCATCTCGAACAGAGCCTCCAACAAAATAGGCTTCAAAACCTGCCTCTTTAATTTTTTCTAATACTGGTAAAGCCTTCTGAAATTCAGAAGGCATTTGCGTTAATCTCATAATAAGTGTTCTAATCCATAGACAAGCTCATGACGCTTGACAACTTCTTTGATTCCCAAATTCACC
>CAKQBM010000076.1 GCA_934216185.1 uncultured Streptococcus sp.
AGATTCCTCCATCCTTTCTATTCTACCATATTTTTCAAGAAATATTGCTGATAAAAGGCTGGTGGATAAAGCTTTTGCCAATCATTTTGAGGATTTTTTTGGTAATAGGTTTGAAAATACTGATAATAGCTGGTCAAGTCCTTCTCAATTTGGCAAAACTCACCTACTAGTGGTCGAATTTGTGGATACCATTCTTTTAGTCCATAAGTCAGGAGATTTTCTCCCTTCTGATAGGCTTCTGCTTGTTCTTTCATCCAAAAGGGATTTTGATAATAAAGCTGTTGTCGGATATAGCGACAGATGTCCTTGTCCTGAGAAACTGTAAAATGAGATATTTTTTGTTTCTTATAGGGACGCCGTAATATTCCCAGTAGACTATCTTGGCCATAGGGAAATTCCTTGATTTGATAATGGAGTTTGCCTCGAAGATCCTGGTGGATGAGATATTTAAGCCTTAAAACCTGTTTTTCCTTGTCTACTTCCCAAACATAAAATCCCATGTTTTGACTGAAGTATAGAAAACCTTGTTGCAGACGAGTCAAACGCTCCTTGAGCCAAAGTTTTTCCCCCAGCAACCACAGTACTTGGTAACCCTGACTACGATAGCCTTCACTACGCTCTTTAAGAACTTTTTGATGCAAGGGACTACATTGAACCTCTAAAGCTAGATTGCCATTTACAAATACATCCGCAATCTGCTTAAGTTCTGGAAGAGGGTATTCTAATTGCACCTCTGCCTCTTTTTTCAACCAGTGATAAAGTGATTCTTTATTTGCCAGGTGTTCTGGACTTTCATTTTCAGAGGAAAAATCACAGTCTTTTAAAGATTTATGGGCAAAATGGGTTCGTACACTTGATCCTTGACGCAAACGGAGCTGACCTCCACAAGCTGGGCAGGTGTATGCTTGCTTCTCAAGCTTATCCTCTAACACATTTACCAATTCTCCCCTAGCATCTCTCGCAACAAACATGATTTCCCTCCTTTTCTATATTATTCGTAAAAAAGAAAAAAGATCAGGAAAATCCTAATCTTCATGTGTATTTACTTGATTTTCTTAGCTAGCATGGTCGTAAAGCGTAGTTGAATACGATTGCCATTCTCATCGCGACGGTGCAAATGGCCTGGATTTTCATTGTACTTAACCAATTCCCAGTCCTTGTAATAGTCTGCCAATTCCCCTTCTTTAAAGGTAAATGGGAAGTTCACAGAGCAAGGGTAATCTTCCGTATCCATAGCACAAACGATAAGATTATAACCACCGACCGTGGTATGCTCCTTCATATTTTGAATAATAGCTGGAATGCGGTCTGCTTGCAAAAACATGAGAACAACTGTTGAAACGATGAAATCATAAGCTTGCCCAATACTAGCTGAATTGATATCGTAAAGACCAACAGGCATATCCAGGTCTTCCTGCTCAACAATGCTTTGCAAGATTTCAAGGGCCAGTTCATTTTGATCTACAGCTGTCACATCAAAACCTTGCTGGGCTAGAAAGAGAGAATTACGCCCCTGACCACAGCCCAAATCTAAAGCTTTCCCTGGTTTTACTGTCTGCATAGCCTCTAGGACCTCTGAATGAACAGGATTGGTATTGTATTTTTTAGGGAAATAATCCTCAGGTTTACAATAAAATTCTAAATACCATTCTACATCGTCTGTAGCAGCCTCGACTCGATGCCAAGCTTGAGGTTGTGCCATGGGATTGTCGGCTCCTGCTTCAAAGAGGTGCTCAGCTAAAACCTCACCATTTTCTGTCAATTCAATAAACTTGAGAGTTCCTTTTAAAACAGTAATCTTGCCCCAAGTCCCAACCTTGGTATTGTGTTTCTGCTGAACAGCCTCTGGCATGGTTTCTTTATTCCACAAAGGCATGCGTTTATAGGCAACTAGTTTTTCCATCTTCATTCCTCTTTTTATCTTATCGCTGGTTGACTGCTTTCATCACGCGCGCAATGTCGCGGTTTTGCTCACGACGTTTGATAGACTCCCGTTTGTCATAGTCATGCTTACCTTTAGCTAAACCTAAAAGGAGCTTGGCATAACCATCTTTGATATAGACTTTAAGAGGAACCAAGGTCATTCCTGTCCCTTTAGTCTCTTGCTCTAATTTTTGGATTTGCTTTTTATGGAGCAGGAGTTTGCGACGACGTTCTGGTTCTTGGTTCCAGATATTGCCCTCTTCGTAAGGAGCGATATGAACATTGCTCAACCAAACTTCTCCATTTTTCACTTGAGCAAAGCCATCCTTGAGATTGATTCGAGCAGCTCGCACACTCTTGATTTCAGTTCCAGTCAGGACCATCCCTGCCTCTAGCGTATCTACGATTGTATAGTCGTGGTGCGCCTTTTTATTTTGTGCGACGACCTTTCCCTCGCCCTTTGCCATGCTTAGCTCCTTTCTTTGCTACTTCCTTATAAAAAGGTTTCTTGCTTTTTTTCTTCTTGTCTTTTGAAGAATGCTTACTCTTATCATTTGAGCGTCCTGATTTTCTCTTGTCTTCTTTCTTATCTGAACGAAGACCTCTATCTTTACGACCAGACTGTTTCAAACCTTTCTCAATGACATCAAATGCGCTTGGAATAAAGGAGAAATCAATTTCACCCGTCATCTTGTCGGCTCTTTCAACTCGGATACGGATTTGCTGACCTACACGGAAGGTTGTTCCTGATTTTTCTCCACGAAGAGTCAAATCACGCTCATTGAAATGATAAAATTCAGGTAGATTTGTGATGTGAATCAAGCCTTCAACCGTATTTGGCAATTCAACAAAGAGACCGAATTTGACAATACTTGATACAACCGCATCGTATTCTTCACCTACGTATTCTTCCATGTACTCAGCCTTTTTCATGGCTTCGACTTCACGCTCAGCCTCAATGGCACGACGTTCACGGTTGGAAGACTGGGTCGCAATCTCTGGAATTACTTGCTCAAAATGCTCTGCTATTTCTTTAGAACGGCCGTAATCACGAATCATACGGTGAACAAGAAGGTCTGGATAACGACGAATCGGACTAGTAAAGTGAGTGTAATAGTCAGCCGCTAATCCATAGTGGCCGTGATTGTGCTCCGAATAGCGAGCCTGCTGCATGGAGCGCAGAAGCATCATGGACAATACATCTGCATAAGGTTCTCCCTCAACAGCACGCATGATGTCTTGAAGTGCCTCCTGGCTAATCTCACTGGCAGTTCCATAAATGCGTAAGCCAAAGCTCGAAGCATAATCAATAAACTTCTGAACTTTTTCAGCCTTTGGCTCCTCGTGAATTCGATAGATGAAAGGCAAATCCAACTTGCTGAAATGTTCGGCAACTGTTTCATTAGCCATCAACATGAAAGACTCAATCATGCGCTCGGCAATGCCACGCTGACGAAGAACGATATCAACAGGCTTACCTTGCTTATCCACTAAAATCTTGGCTTCATTGGTATCGAAATTGAGGGCTCCACGTTTCACACGCATGTTTTCTAGAGTTTCATGGAGCTTAGCCATAAGTTCGATACTAGGAACAATTTTCTGATATTCTTGTCTCTTTTCCTCGTCACCTGCTAGGATATCATTGACATCGCTATAGGTCATACGAAAACTGGTCTTGATAACTGTTTGTGTAATGGTGTAATTGACCACACGACCATGTTTATCAATCTCCATAATGGCAGACTGGGTCAGGCGGTCAACTTGAGGATTGAGAGAACAGATGCCATTTGACAGTCGTTCTGGAAGCATTGGAACTACTCGGTCTGTTACATAGACAGAAGTCGCGCGGTTAAGGGCTTCCTTATCAAGGGCAGAACCCTCGGTCACATAGTAGGAAACATCTGCTATGTGAACTCCAAGTTCGATATTGCCATTTTTCAAAGTCTTGATATGCACCGCGTCATCCAAGTCCTTGGCATCAGCACCATCAATGGTAAAAGTTATCTCATCTATTAGATCCAGACGACCTTCCATATCCTTTTGAGACGGAGCATCAGGCACACTTTCTGCTTCCTTGACAACAGCTTCTGGAAATTCTGAGACAATGTCCATAGACTCCAAAACCTCAAGGACATCAATTCCGACATCCGTTGAATGCCCCACCACATCGAGGACGCTAGCGACAAAGAAATCATGCTTCTTGCTTGGGTATTTCTCGATAAAGACCTTGAGAACTTCTGTTCCCTCCAGTTTAAGGGCTGGTTTTTTTACATAAATCGGTTGGCTGATTTTCTGATTTTTTGAACGAATGTAGCCAGCATACTTAGGTTTTTCCTGATCTAGAACGATTTGACCGACAACGGTTGTCAAACTATGTTCTAGGATATCAATAATTTTTGCTTCTGCTGCTGTTCCCTTATTACGGTCAGCAACTTTTTTGATGACGACTTCAACGGTATCACCATCAATAGCATAGTTGACATCATTTTTCCCTACAAAAAGGTCGTCCTCCTCGCCTTCCAGACTGACAAAGCCAAAGCCATTTTTATGGGCATGAAAAATCCCCTTGAGGGTAATCTCATGTTTTTTCTTGGCTTCCAAGGTCAGACTGCCATCTTCCTCAAAGCGAATCTGGTGCTTTCTTTCCATTAAGGACAAGGTTTTAATCAACTCACGAAAATCCTTGGATCCGTCTTTTCCCAAATCCTGAGCCAAGTCATTGACAGTCACCCTTCCCTTGTCTTGTAAATATTCTTTTATTCTATCTTTCATATTTTCTTTCTAGATTTTTTAATTTTCTTTTACTGTAAAACCTTCTCAAATATCTTTTAAAAATAAAAAGAGGCAAAGACCTAGTCCTGCCCATTATTTTCTTATCTACTTGATAATACCGTCAATGCTAAGGCAATGGCTAGCCAGAAAAAGACTAAAATCCCTGTCAATCGCTGCATTACAGCTTCAAAACCGCGCGCTTTACTGCGTTCAAACAAATCACCTGAGCTGGCATCAAATACATTGCTGGATTGGTTTTTAGTTGGTTGCATGAAAATCGCAATCACAATCACAACAGATAATACTAATAAAATGGTTAATAATAGGTTATACATATCAAACTCCTTAAAATCCTTATTATTTTACCATAAAATCTACTTAGATTCAAGATGTAGGGTTACTTTTCTTTCCTTGGGACAATACTTTAAAACCTCAATCTTGTCTGGATGGGTTTTTGAATTTTTACTGGTTAGATAATTGATGCTGCCACAGGAGGAGCATTTGAGATTAATTTTTACTCGCACTAGATTTCCTTTACTTTTAATAATATTCGAAATTGAAGCAGGTTAAAGAGACAACTAAAGGCAACACAAAGACTTGTCGCATAAAAGACAGCATGGTAGCCAAATTGACCTGCTACTGCAGAACCTGCCATAGGCCCAACGACACCTCCCAGATAAAAGAATACCTGATTAAAGGCAAAGACCCTCGAAATACCAGCTTTGGGCGTCATCTTGCTGAGAAGGGCATTAACTCCGGGAATCAAGGCGCCGGTTCCCAGGCCAAAGAGGAAACGATAGAGGCCTAGTTGAAGCGGGCTAGAGGCATTTGCACAGAGGAGATAGATGATAACTGAATAAAACTGAGCGACAACTAAAAGACGATGATTGCCCACCTTGTCACCTAGCTTGCCCATGACTCCTGCACTCATCATACTGGAAAAGCCCATACTGGATACAATCAAACCAGATACAAAAAGAAGATTCTCTGTCTGGCCTAAGTCGCGTACATACAGAGCTAAGATAGGGCCAATCGATTGGGCTGAAAATTGGATGACAAAACTGGTCAGAAAGAGATTGGCCAAGAGATAGGGATATTTAACTGAGGTAAACAATTCCTTTGTTGGAATGGCCTTTTCCTTGGCTACTGGTTGAAAATCTTCCTTGATAAAGCAAATAGTTAAAACAGCAGCTAAAAATAGAAAACTAGCAACCAGTAAAAAGACAGTACGAATGCCAAATAATTCTGCGATAAAGCCACCAATAAAAGGACCAGTTAGAGTACCTGCAACTACACCTGTAGACAAAGTACCTAAGGCAGAGCCTGATTTCTCCTTGGGAACCTGACTGGCTATCAAGGCCGTTGCATTGGGAACAAATCCTGCAAATACACCGTTTAATAAACGAAGAAAGATTAACCAATAGATATTTGGCACAAAGGCCAAGCCTCCCATAGTGATAGTCATGGCCAGGCCAGCCCGAATCATCATGGGTTTTCGACCGTATTTGTCAGCAAGAATACCCCAAATAGGAGAGAAAAGCGCCGCAGAAATAGCAGAAACAGAAATGGATAAACCTGCATAAAAAGCAGCTTGCTCACTCCCTACACCTAGATTTTCCACAAAGATGGGCATAAAGGGTACAACCAAGGAAATACTGGCTCCTGTCAGAAAATTACCAAACCAGGCAATGCGCAGGTTATCTTTCCAGTTAATCTCTGTCATCTTACCTACCTCCCTCGAGAAGGATACGCACTTGAGTAAGAAGCTGGTTCTGATTGCCATTGTTGTCTAGAACATGGCTAGCCAAATCTTTCTTGTTCTCTAAAGGCCACTGGGCTGCCAGACGAGACTCAGCTTCATCTTGGGACAAGTGGTCTCTTTTCATTAAACGTTCTACTTGGACATCTCGGTCCACATAGACCAACCAAGTCTCATCAAACCAAGAGGCATAGTCTTGTTCAAAAAGCAGGGGAATATCCATGAAGAAAACAACTTCTGTCTGAGCCAACTGATTTCTCAAAGTAGCCAGTTCCTCACGGATAATCTCCCCTTGAGTCAACCTAGACCATTCTTGTTCTTGAGGATTTGAAAAGATGCGACGAGCCAGGAGAGGGCGATTGAGTTCTCCATTTTCTAGAATGATTTCTTGACCAAAATGCTGGACTAGAGCCTCAAACAGACGACCACCAGGTTTCTGTAGTTGGTGGACGACTGCGTCAGCATCCACTACTTGAAAACCTTGCTGTCTTAGAAAATTTGTCACGGTTGACTTACCAGAGGCAATTCCCCCAGTGATTCCGATGATTTTTCCCATCAACCCCTCCTTTGACACTGAGGACAAAAATGGGTGCCTCGTCCACCTAGTTGGATTTTCTCAATGATGGTGCCACAGCGTACACATTCTTGACCAGCCTTGTCATAGACCTGATGAAAATCCTGCATGGTTCCGTCTTCCCCAAAGGCATTAGTATAAGTCCGAATGGTGGAGCCACCTTTTTCAACAGCCTGTCCCAATACAGCAATGGTCTGGTCATGAATGGCTGTCACTTCTTCTACTGTCAAAGTCTGAGAAGGTCTAGCTGGATGAACCTGAGCTCTCCAGAGCACCTCATCTACATAGATATTGCCAAGGCCAGCTACCAAGGTTTGATCTAATAAGTGGGATTTGATAGGCTTTTTAGACTTGGATAGAGCAGCTTTAAATACCTGCAAATCAAAATCCTGCTCCCTTGGTTCAGGCCCTAATTTCTTAGAAATAAAGTAGGTGTCCAAAAGGTCGGGAGACAATAGTTCCATAGTACCAAACTTGCGTACATCCTCATAAACAAGCGTTCCACCGTCCTCAAACTGGAAGGAAACATGGGCATGCTTGCGTTCAGGAACCTGGTCCGGATAATAAAAATACTTGCCCTCCATCCGCAAATGGGAAATCAAGACCTTGTCTGTCAGGTAGAAAAGCAAATATTTGCCACGACGTCCCATTGACTCAACAATCTGACCAGGTACTTCCTTTTGAAACTGGTCCAAATCTGTCTTAATCATCTTGGGATAGCGAATCTCTACACTCGAAATCTTCTTACCCAGAATCAATTTTTCCAAACCACGACGAACCGTTTCAACCTCAGGTAATTCAGGCATAAGTCCTCCTTCTGTAAAAACAAGAAGCAGGCATGTGCCCACCTCTACTTAGTATTCTTTTTCATTATAGCCAAAGTCAGCCAAATCTAGCTTTTTATCACGCCAGTTTTTCTTGACCTTGACCCATGTTTCTAGGAAGACCTTGTCCCCTAGCATGAGTTCAATATCACGACGGGCCATGCTACCAATTTTCTTAAGCATAGCTCCAC
Source organism: uncultured Streptococcus sp. (assembly GCA_934216185.1). Lineage (GTDB taxonomy): Bacteria > Bacillota > Bacilli > Lactobacillales > Streptococcaceae > Streptococcus. The sequence continues at coordinate 8,044 of CAKQBM010000076.1, forward strand.
CTTTACCGATGATAATCCCTTTCTGACTATCACGCTCGACCATGATGGTTGCACGGATATGAACCTTGTCTGTCTCTTCATCTCGTTTCATAGAATCAACCACTACTGCGACAGAATGCGGAATCTCTTCACGCGTTAGGTGCAAGACTTTCTCACGAACCATTTCTGAAACCAAGAAACGTTCTGGATGGTCTGTGATTTGATCAGACGGGAAATACTGGAATCCTTCGTCCAGATTTTCACTCAAAATATCCACTAGACGAGAGACGTTATTCCCTTGAAGTGCTGAGATTGGAACGATTTCCTTGAAGTCCATCTGATTACGGAAGTCATCAATCTGAGACAAAAGCTGGTCTGGGTGAACCTTGTCAATCTTGTTCACCACCAGAATCACAGGAACCTTGGCAGCCTTGAGACGCTCGATAATCATGTCGTCCCCCTTACCACGCGCCTCATCCGCAGGCACCATGAAAAGAACGGTGTCCACTTCCCGAAGGGTGCTATAGGCAGATTCGACCATGAAATCTCCAAGGGCCGTTTTAGGCTTGTGAATCCCTGGGGTATCGATAAAGACAATCTGCTCCTTATCAGTCGTGTAAATTCCCATGATTTTGTTGCGCGTTGTCTGCGCCTTGTCACTCATGATGGCAATCTTTTGCCCCATAACGTGATTTAAAAAAGTTGA
>CAKQBM010000077.1 GCA_934216185.1 uncultured Streptococcus sp.
CCTTTGACTCCTCTTACTTTTGTCAAAAAGCGAAAAAAATGCTACAATAAAGAGAATAAACAAAATGAGGTATTATCATGTCTAAGATTCTAGTATTTGGTCACCAAAATCCAGACTCAGATGCCATCGGGTCATCTGTAGCCTTTGCCTACCTTGCAAAAGAAGCTTACGGTTTGGATACGGAAGCTGTTGCCCTTGGAACTCCAAATGAAGAAACAGCCTTTGTCTTGAACTATTTTGGTGTGGAAGCACCGCGTGTTATCACTTCTGCTAAAGCAGAAGGAGCAGAGCAAGTTATCCTGACTGACCACAATGAATTCCAACAATCTGTATCAGATATCGCTGAAGTAGAAGTTTATGGTGTTGTGGACCACCACCGTGTGGCTAATTTTGAAACTGCAAGCCCACTTTACATGCGTTTGGAGCCAGTTGGTTCAGCGTCTTCAATCGTTTATCGTATGTTCAAAGAACATGGTGTAGCTGTGCCTAAAGAGATTGCTGGTTTGATGCTTTCAGGTTTGATTTCAGATACCCTTCTTTTGAAATCACCAACAACACACCCAACAGATAAGATTATTGCTCCTGAATTGGCTGAATTAGCTGGTGTAAACTTGGAGGAGTATGGTCTGGCTATGTTGAAAGCTGGTACAAACTTGGCTAGCAAATCTGCTGAAGAATTGATTGACATCGATGCTAAGACTTTTGAATTGAACGGAAATAATGTCCGTGTTGCTCAAGTAAACACAGTTGACATCGCTGAAGTATTGGAACGCCAAGCAGAAATTGAAGCTGCAATGCAAGCTGCTAACGCAGCAAACGGCTACTCTGACTTTGTCTTGATGATTACAGATATCGTCAACTCGAACTCAGAAATCTTGGCTCTTGGTGCCAATATGGACAAGGTCGAAGCAGCTTTCAACTTCAAACTTGAAAATAACCATGCTTTCCTTGCTGGTGCTGTTTCACGTAAGAAACAAGTGGTACCTCAATTGACTGAAAGCTTCAATGCTTAAGATTTTGAGTGTTAATTCAAATTAGGAAAGGCTAGTTTGCCTTATATCGAAAGGAGTTTCGGCTCCTTTTTTTCTAGGAGTGAAGCATGTTAGAAAATGGCGATTTGATACTCAATGAGAATCAAAGAGCAAACTAGGAAGCTAGCCGCAGGCTGTACTTGAGTACGGCAAGGTGAAGCTGACGTGGTTTGAAGAGATTTTCGAAGAGTATGATTTTGTGAGAGATGAGTCGGACATGGGGCAGGCCATCCAGACTTCCACAGGCAACTATAGCCATATTGCCATTTATGTGGATGAGATGATTTACCACGCTAGTGGACAGGCTGGTGTTGTTTGTCAGGAACCAGCAGACTTCTTTTAGCCCAATCATTTGTACGACCTCTATGTTTACCCAGAAATGGATATCCAGTCGGTGAAGGAAAAAGCTTGCAAACATCTTGGGGCTCCCTACAATGCTTCTTTCTATCCAGATGGAGAAGGTTTTACTGTTCCCAGTACATGGCAGAAATCCTACCGATTTTTGAAACCATTCCCATGAAATTTGGAGATGAGGAGCAGGAGATTAGTGATTTTTGGAGAGAGTATTACAGAGAACTAGGTCTGCCTGTTCCTTTGAACCAAGCTGGGACCAATCCCAGTCAATTGGCAGCATCGCCTCTGTTAGAAAGTAAAGAAAGGAATCTTCATGATTCAGATTTTTAATCCATCTCGTTTGACGAGACAGCCATTTTTTAGAGAATTGATTCGCTATCTGGACCAGCATGAGGATGTGATTTTACGGGAAATCAAGGCTCAATTTCCAGATGTAGCAGTTGATAAACTCATGGAAGAATATATCAAGGCTGGCTTGATTCTACGGGAAAATAAGCGTTATTATCTCAATCTTCCTTTGCTGGAGTCCCTTGATAGTCTCGAACTGGACCAAGAGATTTTTGTCAGAGAAGATAGTCCAGTCTATCAAGCCTTGTCGGAGCAGCGTTTTGAGACAGAATTGCGCAATCAAACCAATGCAGCTATTTTAGTTGAAAAGACGAACTTTGCGCGAACAAAAATGACCCTGTCCAATTATTTCTACAAGGTCAAAAATCAGTATCCTTTAACAGAAAAACAGCAGGAACTTTATGCTATTTTGGGAGATGTCAATCCTGAGTATGCCCTCAAATATATGACGACTTTTTTGTTGAAGTTCCTCAAAAAAGATCAGCTCATGCAGAAACGCCGTGATATCTTTGTGGACAGTTTGGTCGTCCTAGGCTATATTGTCCAAAATGAAGATGGAAAGTATGAGTTGGCAGTCGAATTTGACAAGGACAGATTAACTTTCTACTTAGCGTGAAATTTTGTTTTTGAGCACATTGTTTGACTTTCCTTGGTATTCGGTATAAACTATATGTAATCGGTAACACATATCGGAATAAAACCAAAGGAGACAATCATATGTCACTTGAAAACAAATTGGAACAAGCAACAGGCGCTATCAAAGAAGGATTTGGTAAGGTTGCTGGGGATAGCAAGACTGAAGCAGAAGGCGCTGTAGAAAAGACAGTTGCTAAGGCAAAAGAAGTAGTTGAAGATGCTAAAGGTGCTGTAGAAGGTGCCGTTGAAGGTTTGAAAAACGCTTTTAAATAAGGATAGAAAAAATCAAGGGGTTTCATTTCCCTTGATTTTTCTATCTTATAAGTAATTTTCTGCTACGGCTGCATCTCCTGGATAGGCTTCTTTCTTGCCTTGGACGATTTGGTAGCAATCTGCCCCCTTACCAGCGATAATAACTGCATCTAATTCTTGGCTTGTGATAGCCATAGCTGCCTTGATGGCTTCTTGGCGATCCGCAATCTTTTCAACAGGATGATTGATGTAGCTACTAATTTCATCCGCAATGGCCATTGGGTCTTCATTGTTGGGGTCATCAGCAGTCAGAAAGACTTGAATCTCAGGGTGTTGATTGAGAAGGAGGCCAAAGTCTTTGCGACGACTTTCCCCCTTATTTCCTGTCGAACCGAGAACCAGAGCAATCTTTCCTGTTTGATGAGTCTCTACAACATTGATTAGTTTTTTGAGACTGTCACCATTGTGTGCATAGTCGATAAAAACCTTGGCGCCATTTTTCTGCGTGAGGACTTCCATACGGCCAGGAACACGGGTTGCAGCGATTCCTTTTTTGATGTCCTCAAGACTAGCACCTAGACGGAGACAAGCAAGTCCAGCCGCGACTGCATTTTCTTGGTTAAAGTGGCCAATCAGTTGGATATCATAATCACCAGCGAGTTTTCCGCTTGCTGAAAAGCTAAAGGCTTTAGAATTCTCGATTTGGTTACTTGACTGGCTACCATAGAAATCATGGTCTTGATCTTCTACTTGTTCTTTCAAGACTGAGAAGTGGTCCATGTCACTATTAATGATGACTGCTCGGCTATTTTTCATCAAGAGACGTTTGTGATAGAAGTAGTCTTCAAAGCTAGGGTGTTCAATCGGACCGATATGGTCAGGAGTGATGTTAAGAAAGACTCCTACATCAAAGGTCAGTCCATAGACTCGATGGACTAGATAGGCTTGGCTAGAGACTTCCATTACGAGATGGGTTCTTCCATTCTTAACAGCTTGAGCCATCATGTCAAAGAGGTCGATATTTTCAGGTGTTGAGAATGAAGATTTAAAGAAAGTCTTGCCATCTAGAGTTGTATTCATGGTTGACAAGAGGGCGGTTGGGTAGCGTTGAGATAGGATGTTGTAAGCAAAGTAAGCTGCTGTTGTCTTACCCTTAGTTCCTGTGAAGGCGAGAATTTTGAGTTTCTCTTGTGGATTACCATAGAACTCCATGGCAATCAAACTCATGGCTTTCTTTATATCGTTCACAATGATGACAGGGATGCCGACTTCGTAGTCCTTTTCAGCCACATACCAACCGAGGCCTTGAGAGACGGCAGAAATCAAAAATTCCTTCTTAAAGGCAGCACCTTTTGCAAAAAAAAGAGTGTCTTCTTTTACTTTTCGGCTGTCGTAACTAATGCTATCAAAAACAACTTTGCTGTAGTTGTAGTGATAATGTCCTTGGTCGATAATCTCACGGAAGAGACCATCTTTCTTTAAAATATCTAATACGGTTTCAATCTTAATCATACTTTCTATTGTAAACTGAAAGTCGTAAATTTACAAGTAACAAGGAAAAGTTTATAATGGAAAATAAGGAGTTTTTCCTAGTTATCAAAATTGAATGAGGAATCTATGTCGCACGAAAACAATCACCAGCAGGCCCAGATGTTACGGGGGACTGCTTGGCTAACGGCCAGTAACTTTATCAGTCGCCTACTCGGGGCTATTTACATTATCCCTTGGTACATCTGGATGGGGTCTTATGCGGCTACAGCAAATGGACTTTTTACCATGGGTTATAATATCTATGCTTGGTTCTTGCTGGTTTCAACAGCAGGGATTCCAGTTGCGGTGGCCAAGCAAGTTGCCAAGTACAATACCATGCGAGAAGAAGAGCATAGCTTTGCCCTGATTCGGAGCTTTTTAGGATTTATGACAGGACTAGGCCTGGTTTTTGCTTTAGTCTTGTATGTCTTTGCTCCTTGGCTAGCAGACTTGTCTGGCGTGGGCAAAGACTTGATCCCAATCATGCAAAGCTTGGCTTGGGGAGTCTTGATTTTCCCATCTATGAGTGTTATCCGAGGATTTTTCCAAGGGATGAATAACCTCAAACCTTATGCCATGAGCCAAATCGCTGAGCAGGTCATTCGGGTTATTTGGATGCTTCTAGCAACCTTTATGATTATGAAAATGGGCTCAGGAGATTACCTAGCAGCCGTTACCCAATCGACCTTTGCGGCCTTTGTCGGTATGGTAGCCAGTTTTGCAGTTTTGATTTATTTCCTTGCCCAAGAAGGTTTACTCAAAAGAGTCTTTGAAACAGGGGATAAGATTAACAGCAAGCGTCTTTTGGTCGATACCATTAAGGAAGCTATTCCTTTTATCCTGACAGGGTCTGCCATCCAGCTCTTCCAGATTTTGGATCAGCTAACCTTTATCAATAGTATGAGCTGGTTTACCAACTACAGCAACGAGGACTTGGTTGTCATGTTTTCTTATTTCTCAGCCAATCCTAATAAAATCACTATGATTTTGATTTCTGTTGGAGTTTCAATTGGGGGTGTCGGTTTACCACTTTTGACTGAAAACTATGTCAAGGGGGACTTGAAGGCAGCTTCTCGTCTCGTTCAGGACAGCATTACCATGCTTTTTATATTCCTACTGCCAGCAACGGTTGGAGTGGTCATGGTAGGAGAACCTCTGTATACGGTCTTCTATGGTAAGCCAGATAGTTTGGCTATGGGCTTATTTGTCTTTGCAGTTTTGCAGTCTATTATTTTAGGCTTGTACATGGTCTTGTCTCCAATGCTTCAGGCCATGTTCCGTAACCGCAAGGCCGTTCTCTATTTTATCTATGGTTCCATTGCCAAGCTGGTCTTACAACTACCAACCATTGCTCTCTTTCACAGTTACGGGCCTTTGATTTCCACAACCATCGGTCTCATTATTCCTAATATTTTGATGTATCGGGATATTTGTAAGGTAACTGGTGTTAAGCGCAAGGTGATTTTGAAACGAACCATTTTAATCAGTTTGTTGACTCTTGTTATGTTCATCGGTGTCGGTGCCATCCAGTGGATTTTAGGATTTGTATTCCAACCAAGTGGACGTTTGTGGAGCTTCCTTTATGTAGCTCTTGTCGGTGCCATGGGGGGTGGACTTTATATGGTTATGAGTCTGCGTACCTATTTATTAGATAAGGTAATAGGAAAAGCTCAAGCAGATCGCCTGCGAGCAAAATTTAAGCTTTCGTAAGGTAGCATTTATAAATAAAAGGAATAAGTTAAACAATCTTTTAGGAGAACTTGCAACTTATTCCTTTTTTAATCACTGACAAGAAGTATTTGTGAAAATCACAAATGAAAATCACGAGTGAAAAATTCAGAAAAAACTATTGACTAATTAAAACCCGAGTTGTATAATAAGGAAAATATTTAAAACAGGAGGTTCTGGAAATGAAAAAGTCTAAGAGCAAATATCTAACCTTGGCAGGTCTTGTCCTGGGTACAGGAGTTTTATTGAGCGCCTGTGGAAATTCTAGCACGGCGTCAAAAACCTATAACTATGTTTATTCTAGCGATCCAACTAGTTTGAACTATCTAACAGAAAACCGCGCAACAACCAGTGATATTATAACTAATCTGGTAGATGGTCTTATGGAAAATGACCAATATGGGAACTATGTCCCATCCTTGGCAGAGGATTGGACTGTTTCTAAGGACGGTTTAACCTATACCTACAAACTGCGTAAAGATATTAAGTGGTATACTGCAGATGGAGATGAATATGCTCCTGTAACTGCCCAGGATTTTGTGACAGGTTTGCAATATGCAGCTGATAAAAAATCAGAAGCCTTGTATCTAGTGCAGGACTCTATTGCAGGCTTGGATGACTATATTAACGGGAAAACAAGCGACTTTTCAACTGTCGGTGTCAAGGCTCTTGACGACCAAACCGTTCAATATACCTTGGCTCGACCAGAACCTTACTGGAACTCAAAAACAACCTCAACCATTCTCTACCCAGTCAACGCTGATTTCTTGAAATCAAAAGGGGATGATTTTGGGAAGGCGGATCCATCTAGCATTTTGTACAATGGACCTTTCTTGATGAAAGCACTTGTTTCAAAATCTGCTATTGAATATAAGAAAAATCCCAACTACTGGGATGCTAAAAATATCTTTGTAGACGATGTAAAATTGGCCTACTATGATGGTCAAGACCAGGACGCTCTTGCTCGTAATTTTATAGATGGAGCTTATAGCTATGGTCGTCTCTATCCGGATAGTCCAAGTTTTGAAGGAATTAAAGAAAAATACAAAGATAATATCATCTACAGTATGCAAGATAACACTTCTTATTTCTTAAACTTCAACTTGGATAGAAAATCTTATAAATTTACTTCAAAAACAAGTGATTCTGAGAAGAAGTCTACTCAAGAAGCAGTTCTTAACAAAAACTTCCGTCAAGCCATTAACTTCGCCTATGATCGTACAGCTTACGGGGCTCAATCTCAGGGAGAAGACGGAGCGACTAAGATTTTGCGTAACTTAGTAGTCCCTCCGACATTTGTAAGTATCAATGGAAAAGACTTTGGTGAAGTTGTAGCCTCTAAGATGGTCAACTATGGTAAGGAATGGCAAGGCATCAACTTTGCGGATGCCCAAGACCCATACTACAACCCTGAAAAAGCCAAGGCAAAATTTGCAGAGGCTAAGAAAGAACTCCAAGCTAAAGGAGTCCAATTCCCTATCCACTTGGACATGACAGCTGACCAAGCTGCTAAAAAGGGTATTCAAGAGACAAATTCTTTGAAGCAATCCATTGAATCTACCCTAGGTGCGGAGAACGTCGTTATCGATATCCAGCAGTTATCAACAGAGGACTATGATAACTCAAGTTACTTTGCTCAAACAGCAGCTCAAAAAGATTATGACCTTTACAATGGTGGTTGGACCGCGGACTATCTCGATCCATCTAGCTATCTTGATATCTTTAGTGTCAAGAATGGTGGGGTTCTACAAAATCTTGGACTAGAGCCTGGTGAAGCCAATGACAAGGCTAAGGCGGTTGGACTGGATGTCTATACTCAAATGTTGGAAGAAGCTAATAAAGAGCAAGATCCAGCCAAACGTTACGATAAGTATGCTGATGCTCAAGCGTGGTTGGTGGATAGCTCTCTAGCAATTCCAAATGTTTCACTTGGTGGAACACCAACATTGAGAAAAATTGTTCCTTTCTCATCACCTTATTCATTGGCTGGTAATAAAGGGATCGAATCATATAAATACCTCAAATTACAAGATAAGGCAGTCACAAAAAATGAATATGAAAAAGCCAAAGAAAAATGGATGAAAGAAAAAGAAGAATCTAATAAAAAAGCCCAAGAAGAATTGGCAAAACATGTCAAATAAAATCTAATTGTAGATAAGTTTGTGTAAGAAGTCTTTGTGATTAAAAACGCATAATATCAGGTATATAAATCCTAGATGTTATGCGTTTTGTTATAGGAAGATTTATTAGACCTTCTCCTCAAATTGAGTTTCAATGAAAATCAAAGAGCAAACTAGGAAGCTAGCCGTAGGCTGCTCAAAACACTGTTTTGAGGTTGCAGATAGAACTGACGAAGTCAGTAACATATATATACGGTAAGGCGACGCTGACGTGGTTTGAAGAGATTTTCGAAGAGTATGAGTTATTTCTGACTTTATCCGTTGAAATAGTATAAGGAGTATTTATGAAACTAAAATTATTAAGAGTAGATACTAAGGTGATTATGGGGAGTTTCTTCCTTGTTCTGTCTAGTCTACTTGCTTTGTTACTTCCCCTTATCTTAAAAGGTTTAATAGATGGGAGTTCTATTGAAAATATAGGTTCCAAAGTATTTCAATCGTTTTTGATTTTTATTGGTCAAGCCTTGTTTTCTTCTATTGGTTACTATTTGTTTAGTCAATCGGGGGAAAAGAAGATAGCAAAAATCAGGAAAAAGGTGATAGAGGGGTTGATTTATGCAGAGAAATCCTTCTTTGATAAGAGCCAAAGCGGGGAGTTGACTTCTGCCATTGTCAATGACACGAGTGTCATTCGTGAGTTTTTAATTACGACTTTCCCAAATATTAT
>CAKQBM010000078.1 GCA_934216185.1 uncultured Streptococcus sp.
GTAGTCCCCCTTCGCCTTCGGTTAAGGACTTAAGAGGACGACCGATAAAGGTCTGTTTTAATTTTGTAAACATAGTTATTTCCTTTGTTGAAAAATTCAATAAGTGTTATTATACTGCTTTGGAAAAAGAGCGTCAAGAGATGATGATGAATTTTAGAATATTTTTTACAGAGGAGGAGAGAGGTCAGTTTTTTTGCTATAATAGAAGATAGAAAACGAGGTTAGAAGAGATGATTTTTGATACACATACACACTTGAATGTAGAAGAATTTGTGGGACGTGAGGCAGAAGAAATTGCCTTGGCTGCTGAAATGGGTGTAACACAGATGAATATTGTTGGTTTTGATAAACCGACGATTGAGCGTGCTTTGGAGTTGGTGGATGAGTATGAGCAACTTTACGCAACCATTGGTTGGCATCCCACAGAAGCTGGAACCTACACAGAGGAGATTGAAGCTTATTTGCTTGACAAGCTCAAGCATCCAAAGGTAGTTGCCTTGGGGGAGATTGGTCTGGACTACCATTGGATGACAGCGCCTAAGGAAGTGCAGGAGCAGGTTTTTCGCCGTCAGATTCAGTTATCTAAGGACTTGGATTTGCCTTTTGTTGTCCATACCCGTGATGCGCTGGAAGATACTTATGAGATTATCAAGAGCGAGGGAGTTGGTCCTCGTGGTGGTATCATGCATTCTTTCTCAGGAACTCTTGAATGGGCAGAGAAGTTTGTCGAGCTTGGTATGACTATTTCCTTCTCAGGAGTGGTGACTTTCAAGAAGGCAACTGACATCCAAGAAGCAGCTAAAGAGTTACCTTTGGACAAGATTTTGGTGGAAACGGATGCGCCTTACCTAGCACCTGTACCCAAGCGTGGTCGCGAAAACAAAACAGCCTATACTCGCTATGTAGTAGATTTTATCGCGGATTTGCGTGGTATGACGACCGAGGAGTTATCGGCAGCAACAACTGCAAATGCAGAGTGCATTTTTGGATTGGACAGCAAGTAATGAAAGAGAAAATTTCCCAAGTCATCGTAGTTGAAGGTCGCGATGATACGGCCAATCTCAAACGTTACTTCGATGTAGAGACCTATGAGACACGAGGTTCTGCCATCAATGATCAGGATCTAGAGCGGATTCAGAGACTGCACAAATGCCATGGAGTTATTGTCTTTACAGACCCAGATTTTAATGGGGAGCGGATTCGGCGCATGATTATGACGGCTATTCCAACAGTTCAGCATGCCTTCCTCAAACGAGATGAAGCTGTTCCCAAGTCCAAGACCAAGGGGCGGTCTCTGGGAATTGAGCATGCCAGCTATGAAGACCTGAAAACGGCTCTAGATCAGGTGACAGAACAATTTGAACATGAGAGTCAGTTTGATATCGGTCGTAGCGACTTGATTCGCCTTGGTTTTCTAGCAGGAGCAGATAGCCGTAAGCGACGAGAATATCTAGGAGAGGCTCTCCGAATTGGCTATTCCAACGGCAAGCAACTCCTCAAACGTCTAGAGTTGTTTGGGGTTACTTTGGCAGAAGTGGAAGAAGCTATGAAATTTTATGAGGATAGCTAAGCAGACACCAAATACAAGGGGAATGTGTTACAATAGTAGTAACAGATAATAGAAAAGAGAATAGATGAGAATTGCAGATTATAGCGTGACTAAGGCAGTGCTGGAGCGTCACGGTTTTACCTTTAAAAAGTCCTTTGGGCAAAATTTCTTGACGGATACCAATATCCTTCAAAAAATTGTGGATACGGCTGAAATTGATGACCAGGTCAATGTTATTGAAATTGGGCCAGGTATTGGTGCCTTAACGGAGTTTCTGGCTGAGCGTGCAGCTCAAGTCATGGCCTTTGAGATTGACCATCGTTTGGTGCCAATTTTGGCTGATACTTTGCGTGATTTTGATAATGTAACAGTGGTCAATGAGGACATTCTCAAGGTCGATTTGACACAACATATCCAGAATTTCAAAAATCCTGAATTGCCGATCAAGGTAGTAGCCAACTTGCCTTACTATATCACGACGCCTATTCTCATGCACTTGATTGAAAGTGGCATTCCTTTTAGTGAATTTGTCGTCATGATGCAAAAAGAAGTGGCGGATCGGATCTCAGCACAGCCCAATACCAAGGCTTATGGTAGCTTGTCGATTGCGGTGCAGTATTACATGACTGCCAAGGTTGCCTTTATCGTGCCTCGTACGGTCTTTGTGCCAGCGCCAAATGTGGACTCAGCCATCTTGAAAATGGTGCGCCGTCCAGAGCCAGCTGTAGAAGTGGAAGACGAGAGCTTCTTCTTTAAGATTTCCAAGGCAAGTTTCACTCATCGCCGCAAGACCTTGTGGAATAACTTGACAGGTTACTTTGGCAAGACTGAAGAGGTCAAGGACAAGCTGACCAAGGCTTTGGACCAAGCAGGCTTGTCACCAAGTGTGCGTGGGGAAGCTCTCAGCTTGGCAGAGTTTGCCAGTCTAGCAGATGCACTTAAAGGGCAAGGACTCTAAGATGCAGGGACAAATCATTAAAGCCTTGGCTGGGTTCTACTATGTAGAGAGTGACGGACAGGTCTATCAGACACGGGCGCGTGGAAATTTCCGTAAAAAAGGCCATACACCCTATGTTGGGGATTGGGTAGATTTCTCTGCGGAGGAAAATTCAGAAGGTTATATCCTCAAAATTCACGAACGAAAAAACAGTCTGGTCCGTCCGCCCATTGTCAATATTGACCAAGCTGTGGTAATCATGTCCGTCAAGGAACCTGATTTTAACAGCAATTTACTGGATCGCTTCTTGGTTCTTTTGGAGCACAAGGACATCCATCCCATCGTTTATATTTCTAAAATGGATTTGTTGGAAGATAGGGAAGAACTGGATTTTTATGAACAGACTTATGGTGACATCGGCTATGACTTTGTGACCAGTAAAGAAGAACTTTTGCCCTTGTTAACAGGCAAGGTTACAGTTTTCATGGGGCAGACAGGTGTTGGGAAGTCAACTCTTCTCAACAAAATCGCACCAGACCTCAATCTTGAAACAGGAGAAATTTCAGACAGTCTGGGTCGCGGGCGCCACACTACTCGAGCTGTTAGTTTTTACAACCTTAATGGGGGTAAAATCGCGGACACACCAGGATTTTCATCGCTGGATTATGAAGTATCAACGGCGGAAGACCTCAATCAGGCTTTCCCAGAGATTGCTACTGTTAGCCGAGATTGTAAGTTCCGTACTTGTACCCATACCCATGAGCCGTCCTGTGCTGTCAAGCCAGCAGTTGAAGAAGGTACCATTGCATCCTTTCGTTTTGACAACTACCTGCAATTTTTGAGCGAAATTGAAAGTCGTAGAGAAACCTACAAAAAAGTCAGTAAAAAAATTCCAAAATAAGGAGAAACCTATGTCTCAATACAAGATTGCTCCGTCAATTCTGGCAGCAGATTATGCCAACTTTGAACGTGAAATCAAACGCCTAGAAGCAACTGGGGCAGAGTATGCCCATATCGATATCATGGATGGGCACTTTGTACCACAAATCAGTTTTGGTGCAGGTGTGGTCGAGAGTCTTCGTCCTCATAGCAAGATGGTCTTTGACTGTCATTTGATGGTGGCGAATCCTGAGCATCATCTTGAAGATTTTGCGCGTGCGGGAGCAGATATCATCAGCATCCATGTGGAAGCAACGCCTCATATCCACGGTGCCCTTCAAAAAATTCGTTCACTCGGTGTCAAGCCATCTGTTGTTATCAATCCTGGTACGCCTGTTGAGGCGATTAAGCACGTCCTTCACCTAGTTGACCAAGTCTTAGTCATGACAGTGAACCCTGGCTTCGGCGGGCAAGCCTTTCTACCAGAAACCATGGATAAGGTTCGTGAGTTGGTTGCCCTTCGTGATGAAAAAGGTTTGAACTTTGAAATCGAAGTGGATGGTGGGATTGATGACCAAACTATTGCTCAAGCTAAAGAAGCTGGTGCGACCGTTTTTGTAGCAGGTTCCTATGTCTTTAAGGGAGATGTCAATGAGCGAGTACAAACTCTCAGAAAACAACTGGACTAGGGTTGCCGTTTTTGCAGGCGGAGACCGTGGTCATTATCGGACGGATTTTGATTGCTTTGTTGGTGTGGATCGAGGCTCGCTCTGGGTCTTGGAAGAAAACCTTCCTCTTGCTCTAGCAGTTGGGGATTTTGATTCTGTCACTGCAGAAGAGAGGCAGGTGATTCAAAAACGAGCCCGGCATTTTGTTCAAGCTCGACCAGAAAAAGATGATACCGATTTGGAATTGGCTCTCTTGACCATCTTTGAACAAAATCCTCAGGCTGAGGTTACTATTTTTGGTGCTTTGGGTGGTCGTATCGACCATATGCTAGCCAATGTCTTTTTACCTAGCAATCCAAAGTTGGCCCCCTATATGTGTCAGATAGCGATTGAGGATGGGCAAAACTTGATTGCCTATTGTCCAGAAGGAACCAGTCAGCTTGAACCGCGTTCAGACTACGACTATCTAGCCTTTATGCCAGTTCGGGATAGTCAGCTGACCATTCTCGGTGCCAAGTATGAGTTGACAGAGGAAAATTTTTTCTTTAAAAAAGTGTACGCTTCTAACGAATATATAGATAGGGAAGTGTCGGTGACTTGCCCAGATGGTTATGTGGTCGTGCTGCATAGCAAGGACAGGAGGTAGGATGGAAAGTTTACTTGTTCTATTATTAATTGCCAACCTAGCTGGTCTCTTTCTGATTTGGCAAAGGCAGGATAAGCAGGAAAAACACCTAAGTAAGAGTTTGGAGGATCAGGCAGATCATTTGTCAGACCAGTTAGATTATCGCTTTGAACAAGCCAGACAAGCCAGCCAGCTGGATCAAAAAGATTTGGAAGTGGCTGTCAGCGATCGCCTGCAAGAAGTGAGAATAGAATTGCACCAAGGTTTGACTCAGGTTCGTCAAGAAATGACAGATAATCTCTTGCAAACTAGGGATAAGACTGACCAACGTCTCCAAGCCTTGCAGGAATCAAATGAGCAACGTTTGGAACAAATGCGCCAGACAGTCGAGGAAAAACTAGAAAAGACCTTGCAGACGCGCTTGCAGGCTTCCTTTGAGACGGTTTCTAAACAACTGGAGTCTGTCAATCGTGGCCTTGGAGAAATGCAGACTGTTGCCCGCGATGTCGGAGCCCTCAACAAGGTTCTCTCTGGAACCAAAACGCGAGGAATTTTGGGAGAATTGCAACTGGGGCAAATCATCGAAGACATCATGACACCAGCTCAGTACGAACGAGAATTTGCAACGGTTGAAAACTCTAGCGAACGAGTGGAGTACGCTATCAAGTTACCTGGTCAAGGCGACCAGGAATATGTTTACCTACCGATTGACTCCAAGTTTCCACTGGCAGATTATTACCGCTTGGAAGAAGCATATGAAGCAGGTGACAAGGACGAAATTGAACGCTGTCGTAAGTCGCTCTTAGCAAGCGTTAAGCGTTTTGCCAAGGATATCAAGAGCAAGTATCTAGCGCCGCCTCGGACGACCAATTTTGGAGTCTTGTTTGTTCCGACAGAAGGTCTCTATTCAGAAATCGTCCGCAATCCGGTCTTCTTTGATGATTTGAGACGGGAGGAGCAGATTATTGTCGCAGGTCCAAGTACCCTATCAGCCCTCCTCAATTCCCTATCAGTTGGCTTCAAAACCCTCAATATCCAAAAGAGTGCTGACCATATCAGTAAGACCCTTGCTAGCGTCAAGACCGAGTTTGGCAAGTTTGGTGGGATTTTGGTTAAGGCACAAAAACATCTCCAACATGCCTCTGGCAATATTGATGAATTATTAAACCGTCGCACCACAGCTATCGAGCGGACGCTCCGTCACATTGAGTTGTCAGAAGGTGAGCCTGCGCTTGATCTACTCCATTTCCAAGAAAATGAGGAAGAATATGAAGATTAGTCACATGAAAAAAGATGAGCTGTTTGAAGGCTTTTACCTAATCAAATCAGCTGATTTAAGACAGACACGAGCTGGGAAAAATTACCTAGCCTTTACCTTCCAAGATGATAGTGGCGAGATTGAAGGGAAGCTCTGGGATGCCCAACCTCATAACGTTGAGGCCTTTACTGCAGGTAAGGTTGTTCACATGAAAGGGCGCCGAGAAGTTTATAACAACACCCCTCAAGTCAATCAAATTACTCTCCGCCTGCCTCAATCTGGTGAACCAAGTGATCCAGCTGATTTCAAGGTCAAGTCGCCAGTTGATGTCAAGGAAATTCGAGAGTATATGATTCAGATGGTTTTCAAAATCGAGAATCCTGTTTGGCAACGAATTGTCCGAAATCTCTACACCAAGTATGATAAGGAGTTCTATTCTTATCCAGCTGCTAAGACCAACCACCATGCCTTTGAGACGGGATTGGCCTATCATACGGCGACCATGGTGCGCTTGGCCGATGCCATTAGCGAGATCTATCCTCAGCTCAATAAGAGCCTGCTCTATGCAGGGATTATGTTGCATGACTTGGCCAAGGTCATTGAGTTGACGGGACCAGACCAGACTGAGTATACAGTGCGAGGCAATCTCCTTGGACATATTGCTCTGATTGATAGTGAAATTACCAAGACGGTTATGGAGCTCGGTATCGATGACACCAAGGAAGAAGTCGTTCTGCTTCGCCACGTCATCCTCAGTCACCACGGCTTACTAGAGTATGGAAGTCCGGTTCGCCCACGTATCATGGAGGCAGAGATTATCCATATGATTGACAATCTGGATGCTAGTATGATGATGATGTCAACAGCTCTGGCTTTGGTGGACAAAGGAGAGATGACCAATAAAATCTTCGCTATGGACAATCGTTCCTTCTATAAACCAGATTTAGATTAATAATTTAAGAAAAATGAGCATTTTTTAGGATAAGAATGTTCGTTTTTTTATGTGAATATGGTATAATAAGTAAAAGACAAAAATGAATACTCTTAGAAAATCTCTTCAAACTAGGGTAGCATCGCCTTGTCGTATGTATATATGCAGGTATATTACGGACTTTGTCAGTTCTATCGACAATCTCAAAACAGTGTTTTGAATCGCCAGCGACCAGCTTTCTAGTTTGCTTTTTGATTTTTTGAAGAAAAATAGAATGGGAAATAGAAATGAAATTAAGAAGAAGTGATCGGATGGTTGTCATTTCCAACTATTTGATTAATAATCCTTATAAACTAACTAGTCTCAATACTTTTGCTGAAAAGTACGAATCTGCTAAATCATCCATCTCAGAAGATATCGTGATTATCAAACGCGCCTTTGAGGAAATCGAAATCGGCCACATCCAGACAGTTACTGGGGCTGGTGGGGGTGTCATCTTCACACCATCAATCTCAAGTCATGATGCCAAGGAAATGGTTGAGGACTTGCGTGCCAAGTTGTCAGAAAGTGACCGTATCTTGCCAGGTGGTTACATCTACCTGTCTGATTTGCTTAGCACACCAGCTATCTTGAAAAATATTGGTCGTATTATTGCCAAGAGCTTTATGGACCAAAAAATTGATGCGGTTATGACAGTAGCGACTAAGGGTGTTCCACTTGCAAATGCAGTTGCCAATGTCCTCAATGTTCCCTTTGTCATTGTGCGCCGTGACCTGAAAATTACCGAAGGTTCAACTGTCAGCGTCAACTATGTTTCAGGTTCAAGTGGTGACCGCATTGAGAAAATGTTCCTTTCAAAACGCAGTCTAAAGGCAGGCAGCCGTGTCTTGATTGTGGATGACTTCTTGAAAGGTGGAGGAACTGTCAACGGGATGATCAGTCTTTTGCGTGAGTTCGATTCTGAACTAGCTGGTGTAGCCGTCTTTGCGGACAATGCCCAAGAAGAACGTGAAAAGCAATTTGACTACAAGTCACTCTTGAAGGTAACCAATATTGATGTCAAGAACCAAGCCATCGATGTTGAGGTTGGCAATATCTTTGACGAAGACAAATAAGAGATAGAACTAAAGGTTGGAACGATTGTCCCAGCCTTTCTTTGCAAATAGAATAGAAGGAAGCTTATGAAAACACCATTTATTAATAAAGAAGACTTAGAAAAGATTGTAGTCGAGTTCCCGACTCCCTTTCACTTGTATGATGAGAAGGGGATTCGTGAGAAGGCAAGAGCCGTCAACAAAGCATTTTCGTGGAACAAGGGCTTTAAGGAATATTTTGCAGTTAAGGCTACTCCAACCCCAGCTATTTTGAAAATCCTTCAAGAGGAAGGCTGTGGTGTGGACTGCTCTAGTTATGTAGAGCTTTTGATGAGTCATAAACTGAATTTCCCTGGTTCTGAGATTATGTTCTCTTCAAACAACACGCCAGACAAGGAATATGCCTATGCGCGTGAATTGGGTGCGACCATTAACTTGGATGCCTTTGAAGATATTGAACATCTAGAGCGTGCAGCAGGTATTCCAGAAATCATCTCATGTCGTTACAATCCTGGAGGTGTTTTTGAACTGGGGACAGACATTATGGACAATCCTGGAGAGGCTAAGTTTGGCATGACCAAGGAGCAGCTCTTTGAAGCTTTTGCTATCTTGAAGGAAAAAGGAGCTAAGACCTTTGGGATTCATTCCTTCCTAGCATCCAATACAGTGACCCATCTCTATTATCCAGAGTTGGCGCGTCAGCTTTTTGAATTGGCTGTTGAAATCAAGGAAAAGTTGGGTATTTCGCTAGACTTTATCAATCTTTCTGGCGGTATTGG
>CAKQBM010000079.1 GCA_934216185.1 uncultured Streptococcus sp.
CTAACGGTATGGAGTTTCTTTCGTCGTTCTATGAAGACAGGTTGGCTCCAGGTCAATGGCAAATGGTACTATGCTTACAGTTCAGGTACTTTGGCAGTGAATACGACTGTAGATGGTTATTCTGTCAACTATAATGGCGAATGGGTTTAATAATGAAAGAAGCGATTGTGAAGGAAACAATCGCTTTTTTTGTGAAAATATAATAAAATAGATAGGAGAGAATAAATACTTGTATGAAAAAATGAGACGGCTTTTTCGTCTAGCAAAAGGAAAACATGACAAAAAAAGTTGGTGTCGGTCAGGCACATAGTAAGATTATTTTAATAGGGGAGCATGCAGTCGTTTACGGTTATCCTGCCATTTCCCTGCCTCTTTTGGAGGTGGAGGTGACTTGTAAGGTAGTTCCTGCAGCGACTCCTTGGCGTCTCTATGAGGAGGATACCTTGTCCATGGCAGTTTATGCTTCGCTGGAGTATTTGGATATCAAAGAAGCCTGCGTTCGCTGTGAGATTGACTCGGCTATCCCTGAGAAGCGGGGAATGGGTTCGTCAGCCGCTATCAGCATAGCGGCCATTCGTGCGGTCTTTGACTACTATGAGGCTGATCTGCCTCATGATGTACTAGAAATCTTGGTCAATCGGGCGGAGATGATTGCCCATATGAATCCAAGTGGTTTGGATGCCAAGACCTGTCTCAGTGACCAACCTATTCGCTTTATCAAGAACGTAGGATTTACAGAGCTTGAGATGGATTTATCCGCCTATTTGGTGATTGCAGATACAGGCGTTTATGGCCATACTCGTGAAGCTATCCAAGTGGTTCAAAGTAAGGGCAAGGATGCCCTACCGTTTTTGCATGCCTTGGGAGAATTGACCCAGCAGGCAGAGGATGCGATTTCACGAAAAGATGCTGAAGGGCTGGGACAAATCCTTAGTCAAGCGCATTTACATTTAAGAGAAATTGGTGTCAGTAGCCCTGAGGCAGACTCTTTGGTTGAAACGGCTCTTAGTTATGGTGCTCTGGGTGCCAAGATGAGCGGTGGTGGGCTTGGAGGCTGTATCATAGCCTTGGCAGACAATTTGACAGACGCACAAGAACTAGCAGAAAGATTAGAAGAGAAAGGAGCTGTTCAGACATGGATCGAGAGCCTGTAACAGTACGTTCTTACGCAAATATTGCTATTATCAAATA
The DNA here is from genome assembly GCA_934216185.1 of uncultured Streptococcus sp. Classification (GTDB taxonomy): domain Bacteria; phylum Bacillota; class Bacilli; order Lactobacillales; family Streptococcaceae; genus Streptococcus. The sequence continues at coordinate 1,192 of CAKQBM010000079.1, forward strand.
TTGGGGAAAGAAAAAAGAAAAAGAGATGGTGCCTGCTACTAGCAGCATTTCTCTGACTCTGGAAAACATGTACACAGAGACGACCTTGTCGCCTCTACCGATGGATGCTACGGCTGATGCCTTTTATATCAATGGTCAGCTACAAAATGAGGCTGAGCATGCCAAGATGAGTAAGATTATTGACCGCTACCGTCCAGATGGTGAGGGCTTTGTTCGTATTGACACTCAAAACAATATGCCTACCGCAGCGGGCTTGTCCTCAAGTTCTAGCGGTTTGTCCGCCTTGGTCAAGGCTTGTAATGATTATTTCAAGCTTGGTTTGGATAGAAGTCAGTTGGCACAGGAGGCTAAGTTTGCCTCAGGGTCGTCCTCTCGGAGTTTTTATGGACCACTAGGTGCCTGGGATAAGGATAGTGGAGAGATTTACCCTGTAGAGACAGACCTGAAACTAGCTATGATTATGTTGGTGCTAGAGGACAAGAAAAAACCAATTTCTAGCCGTGATGGGATGAAACTCTGTGTGGAAACTTCGACGACTTTTGAAGACTGGGTTCGTCAGTCTGAGAAAGACTATCAGGATATGCTGGTTTATCTCAAGGAAAATGACTTTGCCAAGGTTGGGGAATTGACTGAGAAAAATGCTCTTGCTATGCACGCTACGACAAAAACAGCCTCACCAGCTTTTTCTTATCTGACGGATGCATCTTATGAAGCCATGGACTTTGTTCGTCAACTTCGCGAGCAAGGAGAGGCCTGCTACTTTACTATGGATGCTGGTCCCAATGTCAAGGTCCTCTGTCAGGAGAAAGACTTGGAGCATTTATCAGAAATCTTTGGTCAACGTTATCGCTTGATTGTGTCAAAAACAAAGGATTTGAGCCAAGATGATTGCTGTTAAAACTTGCGGGAAACTCTATTGGGCGGGTGAGTATGCTATTTTAGAGCCAGGGCAGTTGGCCTTGATAAAGGCTATTCCCATTTATATGAGGGCAGAGATTACTTTTTCTGACAGCTACCGACTCTATTCAGATCTGTTTGATTTCGCAGTGGATTTGACACCAAACCCTGACTATAGCTTGATTCAAGAAACGATTGCTTTGGTGGAAGATTTCCTCGTTTATCGTGGGCAGACCTTGCGACCTTTTTCTTTGGAAATCCGAGGAAAAATGGAAAGAGAAGGGAAAAAGTTTGGACTGGGTTCTAGCGGTAGCGTCGTTGTTTTGGTCATCAAGGCTCTGCTAGCTCTATATAAGCTTTCGGTTAATCAGGAGCTCTTGTTCAAGTTGGCTAGCGCGGTCTTGCTCAAGCGCGGAGACAATGGTTCTATGGGGGACATTGCCTGTATTGTGGCAGAGGAATTGGTTCTCTACCAGTCATTTGATCGCCAGAAGGTGGTTGCTTGGTTGGAAGAAGAAAACTTGGCGACTGTTTTAGAGCGTGATTGGGGCTTTTCAATTTTACAAGTAAAACCAACTTTAGAATGTGATTTCCTAGTGGGATGGACCAAGGAAGTAGCTGTGTCTAGTAACATGGTCCAGCAAATCAAGCAAAATATCAATCAGAATTTTTTAAGTTCCTCAAAAGAAACTGTGGTTTCTTTGGTAGAAGCCTTGGAGCAAGGAAAAGCAGAAGAAATCATCAAGCAGATGGAAACAGCCAGTCAGCTCTTAGAAGGCTTGAGCGCAGATATTTACACACCTTCGCTTAGACAACTGAAAGAAGCCAGTCAAGATTTGCAGGCTGTTGCCAAGAGTAGTGGTGCTGGTGGTGGTGACTGTGGCATCGCCTTGAGTTTTGATGAGCAATCAACTGAAACCCTAAAAAATCGTTGGGCCAATCTGGGGATTGAACTCTTATATCAAGAAAGGATAGGACATGACGACAAATCGTAAGGACGAGCACATCCGCTATGCCCTTGAGCAGAACAGTTCCTATAATAGCTTTGATGAGGTGGAGTTGATTCATTCTTCCTTGCCTCTTTACGACCTGGATGAAATCGCCCTGTCGACAGAATTTGCTGGTCGAAAGTGGGATTTTCCTTTCTATATCAATGCCATGACGGGTGGAAGTGATAAGGGAAGAGAAATCAATCAAAAGCTGGCTCAAGTGGCAGATGCCTGTGGGATTTTATTTGTAACGGGTTCTTATAGCGCAGCACTCAAAGATCCAGCAGATGACTCTTTTTCTGTCAAGTCTGATCATCCAAATCTCCTTCTTGGAACCAATATTGGATTGGACAAGCCTGTCGAGTTAGGACTTCAGACTGTAGAAGAGATGCATCCTCTTCTCTTGCAAGTCCATGTCAACGTCATGCAGGAATTGCTGATGCCAGAGGGAGAAAGAACGTTCAGAAGCTGGCAATCGCATCTGGCAGACTATAGCAAGCAAATCCCTGTTCCGATTGTCCTCAAGGAAGTGGGCTTTGGAATGGATGCCAAGACCATCGAGAGAGCCTATGAATTGGGTGTTCGAACCTTTGACCTGTCAGGTCGTGGTGGCACCAGCTTTGCTTATATCGAAAACCGTCGCAGTGGTCAGCGTGATTACCTCAATCAATGGGGGCAGTCTACCATGCAGGCCCTTCTCAATGCCCAAGAATGGAAAGACAAGGTTGCACTCTTGGCCAGTGGAGGCGTTCGGAATCCGCTGGATATGATTAAGTGTTTAGTCTTTGGTGCCAAGGCTGTGGGACTGTCTCGAACAGTTCTGGAATTAGTTGAAACCTACACAGTTGAAGAAGTGATTGGCATTGTCCAAGGCTGGAAAGCAGATCTACGCTTGATTATGTGTGCCCTTAATTGTGCCACCATAGCAGATCTGCAAAACGTAGACTATCTTCTTTATGGAAAATTAAAAGAAGCAAAGGATCAGATGAAAAAGGCGTAACTACCGCCTTTTTTCCATCTTCAGACCGAGGTGACTTTTTCCAATTGTGATAAAATAGAAGGGAGAGGATGAACCTATGAGAAAATTTAAAATCTTTTTATTTATCGAAGCCTGTCTTTTGACGGGAGCTCTGATTTTGATGGTTTCAGAGCATTTTTCGCGTTTTCTGCTGATTCTATTCCTCTTTTTGCTTTTGATTCGCTATTACACTGGTAAAGAGGGCAATAACCTTCTCTTAGTAGTGGCAACCATTCTCTTCTTTTTCATCGCCATGCTCAATCCTTTTGTGATTCTAGCTATTTTTGTTGCGGTCATCTATAGCCTCTTTCTTCTTTATCCGATGATGAACCAGGAAAAGGAGCAGACCAATTTGATTTTTGAAGAGGTGGTAACGGTTAAGAAGGAGAAAAATCGTTGGTTTGGAAATCTCCATCATTTTTCAAGCTACCAGACTTGCAAGTTTGATGATATCAATCTCTTTCGTCTCATGGGGAAGGACACTATTCATCTGGAGAGGGTCATCCTAACCAATCATGACAATGTCATTATCCTCAGAAAGATGATAGGCACGACCAAAATCATCGTACCTGTAGATGTGGAAGTCAGTCTCAGCGTTAATTGTCTCTATGGTGATTTGACTTTCTTCAACCAGCCCAAGCGAGCCCTCCGCAATGAACACTATCATCAGGAAACAAGAGACTATCTCAAGAGTAACAAGAGCGTCAAGATTCTCTTGACCACTATGATTGGCGATGTTGAGGTAGTTAGAGGATGAAAAAACAAGCTTATGTAATCATTGCTCTCACCTCCTTATTATTTGTCTTGTTTTTCTCCCACAGCTTGCTGGAAATCCTTGATTTTGACTGGACTATTTTCTTGCATGATGTCGAAAAAACAGAAAAATTTGTCTTTTTGTTGTTGGTGTTCAGCATGTCCATGACCTGTCTCTTAGCCCTATTTTGGCGAGGTATTGAAGAGCTTTCTCTAAGAAAAATGCAGGCTAATCTCAAGCGTTTGTTGGCAGGGCAAGAAGTGGTTCAGGTTGCAGATCCAGATTTGGATGCCAGTTTCAAGTCCTTGTCAGGCAAACTTAACCTTTTGACAGAAACACTTCAAAAGGCTGAAAATCACAGTCTTGCCCAGGAAGAGGAAATCATTGAGAAAGAACGAAAGCGGATTGCTCGGGATTTGCACGATACGGTCAGTCAGGAGTTGTTTGCGGCCCACATGATTTTATCGGGTATCAGTCAACAGGCTTTGAAATTGGATAGAGAAAAGATGCAGACCCAGTTGCAGAGTGTCACAGCCATTCTTGAAACAGCCCAGAAGGACTTGAGAGTCTTGCTTTTGCATTTGCGACCAGTTGAGCTGGAGCAGAAGAGTCTGGTTGAGGGAATCCAAATCCTCTTAAAAGAGCTTGAGGACAAGAGTGATCTCAAGGTTAGTCTCAAGCAAAATGTGATGAAATTACCTAAGAAAATCGAGGAGCATATCTTCCGCATTTTGCAGGAGTTGATTAGCAATACCCTTCGTCATGCCCAGGCATCTTGTCTGGATGTTTATCTCTATCAGACAGATGTTGAATTGCAGCTGAAGGTGGTGGACAATGGGATTGGTTTCCAGTTGGGGAGTTTAGACGACTTGAGTTATGGACTGCGAAACATAAAGGAGCGGGTCGAAGATATGGCAGGGACGGTTCGGTTATTGACAGCTCCCAAGCAAGGATTAGCAGTTGATATCCGTATTCCCTTGTTAGATAAGGAATCATAAAGGAGTAAAGATGAAAATTTTACTAGTAGATGACCATGAAATGGTCCGATTGGGCTTGAAAAGCTACTTTGACCTCCAAGACGATGTAGAAGTTGTGGGGGAGGCGGCAAACGGGTCTCAAGGCATTGACTTGGCCTTGGAATTACGTCCAGATGTCATTGTCATGGATATCGTCATGCCTGAGATGAATGGGATTGACGCGACCTTAGCTATCCTCAAGGAATGGCCTGAAGCTAAGATTTTGATTGTGACCTCTTACTTGGATAATGAAAAAATCATGCCCGTCTTAGATGCAGGTGCTCGTGGCTATATGCTCAAGACTTCTAGTGCAGATGAATTGCTCCATGCTGTCCGTAAGGTGGCTGCTGGGGAGTTAGCCATTGAGCAAGAGGTCAGTAAGAAGGTCGAATACCACCGCAATCATATGGAGCTTCATGAGGAGCTGACTGCGCGTGAGCGAGATGTGCTTCAGCTGATAGCCAAGGGATATGAAAATCAGCGCATCGCTGATGAACTCTTTATCTCTCTCAAGACGGTCAAGACCCACGTGTCCAACATCCTTGCCAAACTTGAGGTTAGCGATCGCACCCAAGCGGCGGTCTATGCCTTTCAGCACCACTTGGTGGGGCATGAGGAGTTTTAGTAGTTATATAAAATAATGTTGGAGAAATGACTTAATTTAGCATCAAAGAAGCGAGTAAGTAGTTCTAGTACGGTAAAATAATTTTTTCACAATGTTTTTATGTTATTTGTTGACATTCATTTTATAGGGGAGTAGAATAGAGTTATAAATAGATAAAATAATATAGTGTTTATAAAAATAGTTTCCGAACAAGTTTATTGTAAATAAGGTCTTTATTTAATCTCTTTAAGAGCGCTATAACAATATGGTCAAACTAACTATATCTCACAGTTTCAATTCGTGGAGGAAATGGCTATGAAAAAATCTAAATTACTTACTCTTGGTTTGCTTGCAGGTGCTGGTCTACTTTTATCTATCAACCAAGCACAGGCTGCAGATACTTGGGTTAAAAATGGTGCTGACTGGAATCTTTCACAAGATGGCAGTCTAGCTAAGGATAAATGGGTACAAAATGCTGGTTCTTGGTACCACTTCGATAGCGCTGGTAAAATGCAGACAGGTTGGCTCAAAGACGGCAATACATGGTATTCACTAGCAGATAGTGGCGCTATGCGTACTGGCTGGTATAAGGAAGGAAGCACATGGTACTCATTAGCAGATAGTGGCGCCATGCGTACAGGTTGGTACAAAGAAGGGTCTACTTGGTACTATCTTCATTTTAGTGGTTCTATGATGACAGGTTGGGTGTTCATAGATGGTAATTGGTATTATTTTGAACAATCAGGTGCAATGGCCTCTGATAGAGTTGTAAATTCTAGTGATGGGACAGGCTATATTCTCAGCAAGGATGGCCATATGTTGACTTTAAAAAATAGCCCTTATAAAAATGGTGACATTGTTCGTTTAGGCGATGGATATGAATATCTGATTACAGCAAAATTTGACGGAAATAACTTTACTGATGTTATCGTGGATAAAAACACTTGGTATATCAAACCTGAGTTCAAGAAGTTTTCCGACAAATATGGGGATCAAGTTTCCAATACAATCTTAGCTTTAGTAGATAATAAAGAAGAAGGACAAGAAATTGATCCTAAAGCTGTTATTCGTAATTTCCAAAATCTACCAGGTCGATATTACTTTGGAGCAGATGGTCGTAGAGTATTACCACTTCCAGAGATGACAACTAGATCAGAAATCAAAAAAGTTGGCAATGATCTTTATCTAGAAGACCCAGGTGTACGACTTAGACTTCCATCTACTGACTTCACAATCAATAACAATAAATTATACTATTTAGATAATGGACAAGGTAAGCTCAAAACAGGTTATTTTGTATTGATCGATGATGGTATGTCTACAACCCACTATCATTTCCTTGTATATGCAGACCAATCTGGTGAGGTTCTTAAGATGAAACGCTTGCCATCAAGATTTATAGATTATCGTGACAAAGAAATCGATGGTTTCAATGGTCAAAAAATTAAGATTACACAGCCAAATAAGTATGAATATTACAAGGTTCTTGTAGTTAAATAATACAAAACGAATCGCCTAATGAGGGATGTGGGGGCGATTCGTTTTTTTACTGTAATCAGCCATTACTAAACATCTTTTATAAGATTATATTCGAAACCTAAAGAAAACCAAGAAGAAACCGTACCTCCTCCATCATTGAAAAGAGCAGTCATTACTTGAAAAAATTCGCTCGTTTATGTTATAATAGACTGTATTTAAAAAATTTTAAGGAGAAATGACAGAATGTCTGTATCATTTGAAAACAAAGAAACAAACCGTGGTGTCTTGACTTTCACTATCTCTCAAGACCAAATCAAACCAGAATTGGACCGTGTCTTCAACTCAGTGAAGAAATCTCTTAATGTTCCAGGTTTCCGTAAAGGTCACCTTCCACGCCCTATCTTCGACAAAAAATTTGGTGAAGAGTCACTTTACCAAGACGTTATGAACGCTCTTTTGCCAAATGCTTATGAAGCAGCTGTAAAAGAAGCTGGTCTTGAAGTGGTTGCTCAACCAAAAATTGACGTAACTTCAATGGAAAAGGGTCAAGACTGGGTTATCACTGCTGAAGTCGTTACAAAACCTGAAGTAAAATTGGGTGACTACAAAAACCTTGAAGT
>CAKQBM010000080.1 GCA_934216185.1 uncultured Streptococcus sp.
AGGAGGATAAAATGGAAGGAATTATTGGAACACTAGAATTCTATGCACCTGTACTGGTCTTAGGAGTTCTTGTCATAGGGATTGTTTACTTTATGAAAAAAAGAAACGATCGCAAATAATCAACATCAACCGATACCTGAAAAAGGCATCGGTTTTTTATAACTTGAATATATTGCACAAAATACTCATGGCAAACCTTGAAAGAAACCGTATAATGAGAGTGTAATAAAGAAACGGAGGAATGAAATGATGAAACAACTTATCGTGACAGGATTAACGAAAACATTTGGTCAAGGGGATAATATCGTTCATGCTTTATCAGATGTGAACTTGTCTGTTGAAAAAGGTGAATTTCTGGCAATTATGGGAGCCAGTGGTAGTGGAAAAACAACACTTCTCAACTGTATTTCAACGATTGATAAACCAACATCAGGTGAGATTCGATTTGAAGATTTTGACATCATCCATGCCAAGGAAAATGAACTAGCTGACTATCGTGCTAAAAACATTTCCTATATTTTCCAAGCCTACAACTTGGTGGAAACCTTGACGGTCTATGAAAATATCGTTCTACCTCTTCAGATTCAGGGGAAAACTATCAAAAAACATCAGGGAAAGATTGAGGAAATTTTGGATAAGTTGGATATCCAAAACTTAAAAGATAAGTTTCCTAATCAGTTATCAGGTGGTCAGCGACAACGTGTGGCAACTGCTAGAGCCTTGATTGATGATTCTAAACTGATTATCGCGGATGAGCCGACAGGAGCCTTGGACTCTGCCAATTCTGAAAAACTGATGGCGCTTTTGCAGGAAATCAATAAAAGTTTTGGTATTACCATTTTACTGGTTACTCATGACCCTGCCGCAGCTAAGTACTCTTCACGGATGGTGCTGCTTAGCGATGGAAAGATTATGGATGATTTGGAACGTAACAGCTTATCTAATGAACAGTATTTGCAAGAGATTTACAGCCGTACCAGATAGGAGGAAGAGAGTATGTATCCAAAATTGATTTTACGAAATGTATTTCGAAATTTACAGACCTATACCATCTATTTTTTCAGTCTGACCTTGATTTATAGCTTGCTCTACGCTTTTAATGCTTTACCAAGCCATCCAGTGATGCAAAGTTTATCAGGAGCAAAGGAAATGTTGACGACGGTGATGAGCCAGTACATGGGTTTGCTTTCCTATCTGATTCTATCGGCGATTGCCTTTCTCATCGTTTACGCCACAAATTTTGTGCTGGGACGGCGCAAGAAAGAGTTGGGACTTTATGCAACGCTGGGAATGAAGAAGAAGCAGATTATCCGTACCCTTTTCTTTGAAACCATGCTGGTCAATATCTTTTCCTTGATTCTAGGTTTCTTGCTTGGAGTGATCTTACTGGTCATTCTAGCTAAGATTGCATCTGAGTTTTTCATGGCTAATTACTTTGGTAATCTGCTTTTCTTTGATAGCAAGTCTGTCATCTTACTAGTTTATTCCTATTTGGTAACCAGTTTTATTGTTGGTGTAATGGACATTCTTACCTTTAGAAAGCAAAATATCATTGCACTCATTCAAGAAAATGGGGTTAAGAAATCTGTCTTGGCAAAAGGTCAGCCAGTTCTTCAAGCACTTCTCTTTATTCTTTCGACAGCTGTTATCGGTTTTGGTGCTCTCTATTTTTCAGACTATCACCATCTATCATTCTTGAAAAGCTGGGGTATCTTGCTGGTATCTGTCTTCGTGATTTTTGTGATTTTATTTTACAATACCTTGAGCCATTTTATCTTGGTATCTCTTAGAAAACTGCCTCAAACCTACTATAACAAACTAAACAGTTTTAAAATCCGTCAATTTTCAAAACAAGCTGATAGTAATTCGGTCACGTTGGCTGTCTTATCCTTGACCTTGACACTGGCTCTCAGCTTACTCGTTTTTAGTGGTAGTGCCTATACGACTATGAACCGAGAGCTGAATAAATACTCACCTTATGATGTAACTGTCAATCTATACCGTGGTAAAGAGTTTCAATTTTCTCAGGAATCTGTCAAAGACAGATTGAAAGCCGATGGATTTGACTTTAATTTTATCAAAGAAGAGTACAGCTATCCTAGCTATTCTAGTGATGTAATCTATAAAGATTTGATTGATACCAGCAATCTCTGGGAGCATGATAAGAAACTTCCTGAATCAAAAGTACCGATTTTAGGAATTTCTGCCTACAATCATCTCCGCAAACTGCAAGGGGAAAGAGAGGTTGACTTGGCAGATAACCAATTTCTGGTCAATGCCAACTATAAAGGAACTGCCAAGCAGATCCAGGACTTTCTATCAACGACCAAAACCCTCATGATTAACGGTCATTCTCTCAACCTTGCCTCTTCAAAGCCACTTGAAACAGTTTACTTTTTATCTTCAGTAGGTCTAAATGACGCAGGAACCTTGATTGTACCAGATAAGGTAGTAGTTGGATTGACGGAAGACCACACGACCTATGTTGCCAATTTCAAAGAAAACATTGACAAACGGGAAGTAGAAACATTCTTGAGTAAGTGGATTGAAAAATACTACTTCACTCGTGATGGAGCAGAGTTGAATTCGTTCACCTATCAAACGAAAGGAAGTATTTTTGAGGTTTACCTTGGATTTATGGGCGTCATTGTCTTTGTCATGATTTTTGTCAGTGTTATTTTTATCATTATTTCCCTCAGTATCTTGTCCCTTCAAACTTCTACAAGTGCTTTGGATAGTGTCAATGATTATCAAATCTTATATCTTCTTGGGAATAAGAGGAAGCAAAATCGCTCTATTCTTTTGCAACAGATTCTAAGTTATTTCTTGGTTCCGCTGGCTATCGCAGGTCCACTAGCATTTGCCTTGAGTACAGCTCTTTTGGGCTATTTTGAGAATTTCGCTAATACCAGCATTTCTATAGATATCACCTATCTGGGAGTAGCGGTCTTACTATTTGTCCTTTACCTGCTAGTGACTTACAGAGTAAGTTGGCAAATTATTGAAAATTAAGTCAAATACCAGAGTTGCCTATCCGACAATTCTGGTATTGTGTTATAATGATATTAAAGTAGTTCAGGAAGTGGATACATATGAAACAGTTTGTCAAATCGCTCTCGAAAAACTCACTTTTATTGTGGTGGTTGACGATTTTGAATCATCTAGCTTTAATGATTTATATTTATTATAGGATTCCTCTGGACTTTTCGACAGATTTTTCCTTGCAGATGGTTTTATTGCTGATTATTGCTTTAATTGTATTTAGCTATATTTGTAATATTGTGACCTTTCGGTATAGTGAGTTGAAACTTTGGTTGCTCCTGATGATGTTTCTCATTAGCTGGCAATCCATATTTAATCAAGGAGTTGCGAGCACCCTGTTGCACTTTTTTGATATTCTTCATCCGCTCAACTCTTTTTTATTGGTGTATAGTTCTCTGTCTATTATCTTTCTGGGAGAGAAAATAGGAGAAGAACTGTTGAGTGTGTCCTTTGTGTTGACACTAATCACCATTAGTTCATATCTGTTAAGTCCTTCAATTTTTCTATTTCTGTCCTTATTTACGTCTTTCTTTTTAAACCTTGTTCCCTTGATTTTACTGATTTTATATCATAAAGAGTTGAAAAGTAAACTCAAGTATCAGAGACGAAATTTGTGGATATTAGCTTTAATATTGCCTCTTTCTTATTTCTTTTTGTATATCAATACGAGGGGCTCAGGAGTGATGAACCTAGTCTGGTATCTTGAGATTATTGGAATACTTGCTTTTTTGCATCTCAAAACAATTATTAACTCTCTTCAGAAAAAGGTAGTAGAGTTGAAGTTGTCCTATATAAAAGCTTTTTCACGCTTGTTTTTACTGGTTATGTTTTTGTTAGTAGGCATTTTCATCATCTTTCATTTAGACTTAAACACGAGCTTTTTGGTATTGAATATCATGTTACTATTGTTCGGGATTTGTTCGGAAGAATTGATTCGCCTCTTTCGTTCTGCTGAGATGCTAGATGCTAGGGATTATGTAAAAGTTCTCTTTTTAAAGCGTAATCGCATGGTGAAAAGTCTGCTGGCAAATGAAGACACAGAACAACAGTTCTCCGAATTTCTTCACAATGAAATCCTGCAAAATGTGATGGCGATAAAAAATTTCAATAAATATAGTAGCAATCAAGCTTTTGGTGAACAGATCAATCTGGTGACAGAGGAGTTGGTTCAGCGGATTCGTGAGCGGATGGATTATTATCAGCCAATGGTAGAAACAGACGAGCAGTTAGACATCCAGTATCAAGGGCTGATTAATCGGATTGTCAAGCGCTATCACGCAGAAAATGAAGTCGTCACACAGTTTCCTGCCCACTTTAGGCTTTTATCTCCTTACGATAAAATTGCCTATCGTCTGGTTGAGGAGTTGGCGACCAATGCCGTTAAGTACGCTAGTGGTGGAAGGATTTCTTTGAAGATTGATGTGCATGATGACGCTATTTTTATCATTTCTGAAAATGACTGCCTTCAAACAGAAAAATCCTTAGGTTATGGCTTGAAAAATATGTCTAATAAAATTAGTGTTTTAGGTGGTCAAATGCAGATTTTTGAAAATAATAAGAGATTTCGTGTAGAAATTACTCTCCCGATTGATAAGGAGTTGTGTTATGAAAATTTTGTTAATTGATGATCATAAATTATTTAGCCAAAGTATCAAGATGATTTTAGAGTTATCGGAAAACATTAAAAAGGTCCAGTTAGTGGATAATTTTTCGACTATTTCGGAGATTGCTTTTAATGACTACGACATTATTTTGATTGACATCAATCTAACGAGTCTGTATCAAGATGATGGGCTGACCTTGGCACAAGAGATTATCGACAATGGTTGTTCTAGTAAGGTTGTGATTTTGACAGGTTACAGCAAAAAAATGTATGAACACCGAGCTAAAGCTATGGGAGCTTATGGATTTCTGGACAAAAGTATGAACCCAGATGAGTTGGTAAAAAAATTGGAAAAGATTTATCTAGGTGATAAGGTCTTTTCAGATGAAGTGATGGTAGAGGTGCTAACACCACGAGAAATCGAGATACTAGAACTGGTTAGAAATGGCTTGACCATTGATGATGTCTGTGACAAGGTTTATGTGAGTAAACGTACAGTTTCCAATCACTTGGCCAATATCTTTTCAAAATTGGGAGTGACTAACAGGCAGGAGGCGATTCACATCGCTGAGCAGTTGGGATATTTCCCACCAGATTAAAAAGTTACAGAAGATGCAGCTTTTTTAATTTCTGTGTTACTTCTTGTGTAAGTCCCTTCTTGAAAAAAACACAAAATTTTGCTAGAATGAGTCTTATGAAAACATTCTATGATGTGCAGCAATTCCTCAAACGATTTGGTATTATTGTTTACATGGGAAAACGCTTATATGATATTGAGCTGATGAAGCTGGAACTCTCTCGGATTTACGATGCAGGGTTGATGGACAAACTAGACTATCTAGAAGCAGAAGCGGTTCTTCGCAGAGAGCACAAGGTAGAATTGGATTATATTGAGAAAAATGGAGAAAAGAACTAATGGTTACTTGGATTTTGTGGGCACTTATATTAGCAATGTTGGCGTGGATGGGCTTTAACTATCTTCGTATTCGACGTGCAGCTAAAATCGTAGACAATGAGGAGTTTGAAGCCTTGATTCGTACGGGGCAATTGATTGATTTGCGCGACCCAGCTGAATTCCACAGAAAACATATCCTTGGGGCCCGCAATATTCCTTCAAGCCAGTTGAAGACTAGTCTTGCTGCCCTTCGTAAGGATAAACCTGTCCTTCTTTACGAAAACCAACGTGCGCAACGTGTTACAAATGCAGCCCTTTACTTGAAAAAACAAGGTTTTTCTGAGATTTATATCCTTTCTTATGGTTTGGATTCTTGGAAAGGGAAAGTCAAAGTTGAGAAATAAGAAAACGAGCTTGGATATTTTCCGAGCTCATTTTTTAACCACTTTTTCTGAGAAAGTCAAGAATGCTTGCTAATTCTTGGGAGTTTAGGGGGCGGTAGTCTCCCTCTTGAAGATTATCATCCAAACTCCAAGGGCCAAAATGGGTGCGTTTGAGGGAGGTCACCTTGACACCAACTGACAGGAACATTTTCTTGACTTGATGAAATTTTCCTTCTGAAATGGTGATAGAGGCTTGACTGCGGGAAGGACTTGCAGATAGAATTTCTAGCCTTGCAGGTTTACAGACAGTGCCATCTAAAAAGACAATTCCCTTTTGAAAGGTTTGGATATGGTCAGGTGTCAGAAGTCCATTAACCTCAACTCGATAAGTTTTATCGACATGATATTGAGGATGGAGGAGCTGAAAGCCCAAGGGACCGTTGTCAGTCAAGAGAAGGAGGCCAGTCGTATCTCGGTCCAGTCGGCCGACGGCATAGAGCTTATCAGACTGGATGTCAGGTGACAGCAAGTCCATGACGGTTTGGAGTTCCTTGTCTTTGTTGGCTGTAACGACACCAGCAGGCTTATGAAGCATCAGATAGCTGTGCTCATAACCTTGAATGATTCGGTCCTGAAAAAGGAGTTCTTGTAGCCCTGTATCGATATTTTGAGCTAGGGAGCGGGCTGGGCAACCATCGACGAGAATTTCCCCTTTTAGGAGTGCTTGCTTCATGGCCTTTCGGCTAACTTTTTCTTGGGCTAATAAATTATCTAAACGCATACTCTGCCTATCTTATCATAAGTCGCTTGCTTTGAAAAGGCTTGACGTGAAAAGAAAAGCATAGTGAAAACATTTACACTTGCTTGAATTATGTTATTTACTTGAAATTATGGTATAATCGTTCAGTTAGAAAATAAATTTTGAATACTATAGAGGAAATCATGACAAAACTTAGAGAAGATATCCGTAACATTGCGATTATCGCCCACGTTGACCACGGTAAAACAACCCTCGTTGACGAATTATTGAAACAATCAGAAACGCTTGATGCACATACTGAATTGGCTGAGCGTGCGATGGACTCAAACGATATCGAAAAAGAGCGTGGAATTACCATCCTTGCTAAAAATACAGCCGTTGCCTATAACGGAACTCGTATCAATATTATGGACACACCAGGACACGCGGACTTCGGTGGAGAAGTTGAGCGTATCATGAAAATGGTTGACGGTGTTGTTTTGGTCGTAGATGCCTACGAAGGAACAATGCCACAGACTCGTTTCGTATTGAAAAAAGCCTTGGAACAAGATCTTGTCCCAATCGTGGTTGTTAACAAAATCGACAAACCATCAGCTCGTCCAGCTGAAGTAGTGGACGAAGTCTTGGAACTGTTCATCGAGCTTGGTGCAGATGATGACCAGCTTGATTTCCCAGTGGTGTATGCTTCAGCGATCAACGGAACTTCTTCATTGTCAGATGATCCAGCTGACCAAGAAGCTACTATGGCACCAATCTTTGATACGATTATTGACCATATCCCAGCTCCAGTAGATAACTCAGATGAACCTTTGCAGTTCCAAGTGTCACTTTTGGACTACAATGACTTCGTTGGACGTATCGGTATCGGTCGTGTCTTCCGTGGTACTGTTAAGGTTGGGGACCAAGTTACCCTTTCTAAACTTGACGGTACAACTAAAAACTTCCGTGTTACAAAACTCTTTGGTTTCTTTGGTTTGGAACGTCGTGAAATCCAAGAAGCAAAAGCAGGTGACTTGATTGCCGTTTCAGGTATGGAAGACATCTTTGTCGGTGAAACCATCACTCCGACAGACGCAGTTGAAGCTCTTCCAATCTTACACATCGATGAGCCAACTCTTCAAATGACTTTCTTGGTCAACAACTCACCATTTGCTGGTAAAGAAGGTAAATGGGTAACTTCTCGTAAGGTAGAAGAACGCTTGCAGGCCGAATTGCAAACAGACGTTTCCCTTCGTGTTGACCCAACTGATTCACCAGATAAATGGACTGTTTCAGGACGTGGAGAATTGCACTTGTCAATCCTTATCGAAACAATGCGTCGTGAGGGATATGAACTTCAAGTATCTCGTCCAGAAGTTATCGTAAAAGAAATTGACGGTGTTAAATGTGAACCATTTGAACGTGTTCAAATCGACACTCCAGAAGAATACCAAGGATCTGTTATCCAAAGCCTTTCTGAACGTAAGGGTGAAATGTTGGATATGATTTCAACTGGTAATGGTCAAACTCGTTTGGTCTTCCTTGTTCCAGCGCGTGGTTTGATTGGATACTCAACTGAGTTCTTGTCAATGACTCGTGGTTACGGTATCATGAACCATACCTTTGACCAATACTTGCCATTGATTCCAGG
>CAKQBM010000081.1 GCA_934216185.1 uncultured Streptococcus sp.
ACGGTATCGGCTGTGGTGACGAGCATATAGACACGTCCACCGTTTGATAGCAGTGCTCTGCTACTTTCCGCAAACTTAGCCCCTGCATAGTAGGTGATGATGTCTCCTTCTGTCTTGGCTGGCAACTTGACACCTTTTTCATAGTCTAGCGGGTAGCCGTTTGATGCAACAACTACACCCAGAGTCACACCCTTGTCCGTCCAGGTGATGTTTGGTTCCTTACCATCGAGGATATCCGTAATATTTTGTGCAAAATCAGAGGTCAAACGAGGTAGGATGATTTGCGTTTCAGGATCTCCAAAACGAGCGTTGAACTCGATAACCTTAGGTCCATCAGCTGTCAAGATAAGCCCTGCGTAAAGGATACCCAGATAAGGACGCCCTTCTTTAATCATGCCATCAAGGACTGGCTTGACAATGGTGTCAACCGCTGTATCAACCACACTCTGTGATAAGTGTGGAACTGGCGCATAGGCTCCCATACCTCCCGTGTTGGGCCCCTTGTCACCATCATAGGCACGTTTGTGGTCCTGAGCCGTTGGCATGATGTAGAACTTGTCACCATTGACAAAGGCAAAGAGTGAAAATTCCTCTCCTTCAAGGAATTCCTCAATAACCACACGCGCACCTGAGTCACCGAATTTATTGTCCAAAAGCATCTCATGAGCGGCTTCGACCGCTTGCTCAATTGTTTCAGCAACAACGACACCTTTCCCAAGGGCCAAGCCATCCGCCTTGACCACAATAGGAGCACCCTGCTTTTCGATATAGGCCTTGGCTTCCTCAAAGTCCGAGAATGTGCCATAGGCTGCTGTTGGAACGCCGTATTTGACCATAATTTCCTTAGCAAAATCCTTGGACCACTCCAGCTCCGCTGCCAATCTTGTCGGACCAAAGGCTTTGAGACCAGTTGCATTAAAATCATCCACGATACCAGCAGCAAGGGCATCATCTGGACCAATAAAGGTCCAAGCAATATCGTTGGCCTTTGCAAACTCAATCAATTTAGAATGTTCGGAAACAGAGATATTTACCAATTCCAGACCGTCCAGAGTCATCCCGTCATTCCCAGGAGCCACAAAGACTTTTTCAACGTCTTTTGACTCAAGTAGCTTTTTAGCAATCGCATGTTCACGACCGCCCGAACCGACAACAAGCAGTTTCATTTCTCAACCTCTTTTGCGAATTATTTACTAACATTATAACATAAACGTTCGTTTTAATCTTGTTTTATTAAGCATTTTTAAGCAAAAAAGGAAAGAAACTGTTTTCTTCCCTTTAACGTTCTTAATGTCTAAAATGTCTCACTCCTGTGAAGACCATAGTCAAGCCATATTTGTCAGCAGCTTCGATAGATTCTTGGTCACGGACGGATCCACCCGGCTGGATGATGGCCTTGATCCCTGCTTTGGCGATTTCTTCCACGTTATCCGCAAATGGGAAGAAGGCATCCGAAGCAAGAACTGCACCGTCAAGGCGGTTTTTAGCTTGCTCAATAGCGATGCGAACAGAAGCCACACGGTTAGTCTGACCTGGGCCAACACCCAGTGTCATGTGGTCGTTGGTTACAATGATTCCGTTTGATTTGACGTATTTAATAGCCTTCCAAGCAAACTCCAAAGCTGTCGCTTCTGTCTCAGTTGGTTGGCGTTTGGTCACCACTTGCCAGTCAGCTGGGCTTTCTTTCACCACATCTTGGTTTTGAACGAGGAGTCCACCGACCACGCCTGTGTATTCAGCTTCCACTTCACTGGCCTCTTGAGCATCAAATGGCAAGGCAAGAATGCGCAAGTTTTTCTTTTTGTTGGTTAAAATGGCTAGCGCTTCATCTGTATAGCTCGGTGCGATGATGATTTCAAGGAAGACGCCGTGCATCTTCTCAGCTGTCGCAGCGTCCACCTCACGGTTAAGGACGACAATTCCACCAAAGATAGACACTGGGTCAGACTCATAAGCGTAGTCCCAAGCAGTTTCGATGTCATCAGCCTGACCGATTCCACATGGGTTCATGTGTTTGAGAGCCACAACGGTTGGACGGTCTTTGAAATCACGAATGATACGGATAGCCGCATCCGCATCACGGATGTTATTGAAGGACAATTCTTTACCGTTGAGCTGTTTGGCTGATGCAATCGAGTAGGCCGTTGGCAAAGCTTTTTGGTAGAAGTCCGCATCCTGCTGAGGATTTTCCCCATAACGCATAGCTTGCTTAAGGTCATAGGTCAAGGTCAGTTTTTCAGGTTTTTCTTCACCCACTTGAGCTGTGAAATACTCTGCAATCAAGGCGTCATAAGCCGCTGTGTGACGGAAAACCTTGGCTGCCAAACGTTGTCGAGTTTCGTAACTTGTTTCACCGTTTGCTGACAATTCGTCAAGAATCACAGCATAATCCTCTGGGTCTACAACAACTGTTACGCTGGCGTGGTTCTTCGCTGCTGAACGAAGCATGGATGGCCCGCCGATATCGATATTCTCCACCGCATCAGCATACGTCACATCTGGTTTGAGAATCGTTTCTTTAAAGGGATAGAGATTGACCACTACAAGGTCAATGAGCTCGATTTGATTGTCTTTGGCTGCTTCCAAGTGGCTATCCAAATCACGACGAGCGAGGAGCCCACCGTGGATATTTGGATGGAGGGTCTTGACACGACCGTCCATCATTTCTGGAAAACCAGTCACATCATCGATAGCAATGGTCTCCACCCCGGCATTGTCAAGGACAACTTTGGTCCCACCTGTTGAGATAATGTCCCAACCGAGTTTTTTAAGTTCTTGGGCAAATTCAACAATGCCCGCTTTGTCTGAGACGCTGATTAAGGCACGTTTAGTCATTCTATTCCTCTTTCTTTAAATCCAAGCGCATAGCGACTTCGTTATTTTCTTCTATAAATCCTGTTTCCTGAAAACCAAGACTAGTCAGTAGGTGCTTCATTTTTTCATTTCCAACCACATAATCTGCGATAATATGATTGCAAGTGCTATCCATCTGAGCCTTTTTGATCAGAAATTCCACGGCTTTTCGTCCATAACCTCTTCCTTGGTACTGCTGGCCAATCATTATCCGCCAGATAAAGTATTCCGCTTCATCCTTGTCTATCTCCAGCAGGAGAAAACCAACTACAAGCTCATTCCAATAAATTGCCATTGGAAACACATCCCCATTCTCTCGGTAGAGCCATGCGTCAGCTAAAGAGCGTACATTTGGAGCCACGAAACGTGCTCGTTCATCAGCTTCAGATATTTTCAAATCCAGCACTGCCTGAAAACTACTCTCATCTACTAATTTTAGCTCAATCATTTTTTCTCCTAGCAATATTGCAAAATCAAAACTTGATTTACTTCTTATCTTCTACCCACCCCTAAACTCTCCAGCACTTGAGGATAGATTTGATACTCCGCTTCATGAATACGAGCTTCAAAACTGGCAATCGTATCATCAGCTAACCGTGGCACACGAACTTGTTTGATAACCTTACCTGTATCCACACCCGAATCCACCCAGTGAATGGTCACACCAGACTGATCCACCCCAGCATTCCAAGCATCCTCAATCCCATGAGCTCCTGGAAATTCTGGCAAGTAGGCTGGATGAATGTTGATAATCCGACCTTCATAAGCCGCCAATAAGGTTGGCCCAACGATTTTCATGTAGCCTGCTAGACAAACCAAGTCAATCTGGTGTTCTTCCAAGAGTTCGACAATGGCTGCTTCGTAGTCTGCCTTACTCTCAAACTCCTTGAGTTCAAAAGCATAGGACAGAACGCCGAGTTTGTCTGCACGTTCGAGCACATAGGCGTCACGATGGTCTGAAAAGACAAACTCCACTGGAAACTGTTCGGCAATCACCTGAAAATTTGAGCCATTACCAGAGGCAAAAACCGCTATTTTTTTCATTTGATGATGACACTTTCGTTTTCTTTCTTGACGATACGACCAATTTCATAGACTGGTTCATCCAACAATTCCTTGACACGACTTATATTTTCAGGGCTAACTGCTAGCATAAGTCCCACACCCATATTGAAGATTTCAAACATTTCTTCGTGTTTAATCTGACCGTATTTTTCAAGGGCTTTGAAAATCGGTAAAACTGGAACCTTGTCTTCCTCAATCTCAGCAGCCAAATCAGCTGCAAACATACGAGGGACATTCTCGATGAAACCACCACCTGTGATGTGGGCAATACCGTTGACCAACTCTTCCTTGATGAGCGGCAAGACAGTCTTGACATAGATACGAGTCGGCTCAAGCAGAACTTCCTTGAGTTGCTTGCCTTCTAATTCTGGCAAGATTTCCTCACCTGTGTAATCAGCAAAGACACGACGAACGAGAGAGTAACCATTGGAATGAATCCCACTTGAAGCAAGTCCGAGAAGAACATCTCCTTCTGCCACCTTTGAACCGTCAATGATTTGAGATTTTTCAGCCACACCGACCGCAAAACCAGCCAAATCATAGTCATCTTCGCCGTACATACCAGGCATTTCAGCTGTTTCCCCACCGATGAGGGCAGCACCTGCCTGCACACAACCTTCTGCCACACCAGCGACCACTTGTTCTAGCTTAGCTGGTTCATTCTTGCCAGTTGCGACGTAGTCAAGGAAATAGAGGGGCTCCGCACCTGCAGCAATGATATCATTGACACACATGGCCACACAGTCCTGACCGATGGTATCGTGCTTGTCGTACTTGATAGCCAGCATGAGCTTGGTTCCGACACCATCAGTTCCTGAAATCAAGACAGGTTCTTTAACCCCAGTCTTTGAAAGGTCAAACATACCACCAAAGCCACCCAGAGCTCCCATGACACCTGCACGCTCCGTACGAGCCACGTGCTTTTTAATCCGTTCAACAACTTCATAACCCGCTTCAACATCCACACCAGACTGGGCATAAGCATTTTTATTTGCCATTTTATTTTTCCTTTTCTTTTTTTTGGGAAAGACTGCGACGTATTTTTAGATAAACAATTATTTTATCTAATACTCAATGAAAATCAAAGAGCAAACTAGGAAGCTAGCCGCAGGCTGTACTTGAGTACGGCAAGGTGAAGCTGACGTGGTTTGAATTTGATTTTCGAAGAGTATAAAAATACTAGTCAGGGTTCTAGCTTTGTCCCATAGGACAAAGCGTCTACTGACAAATGCTTTAGCTTTTAGTCAGTGGTGAGACGTGAAGCATTAGCATTTTTTGTCATTTCTTTATTCCTTTTCTTTTATTGAGAATCTCAGTAACTCACTTGTAAAAACTGGTCTTTTCTTCCAAACTTTTACGATAGTCTTCTTCGTAGTCATAGAGAGGCGTTGGGTAGTCACCGTCAAAGTAAGCGACACAGAGCCCACCATTTGGCGCATCTGTTTCAATCCCAATCGAATCAATCAAACCTTCAACAGAAAGATAGGTCAGACTGTCCGCACCAATGATTTGACGCGTTTCTTCAACCGTATGATTGGCCGCAATTAGCTCCTGACGGGTCTGGATATCAATCCCGTAGAAGCATGGATAAGCTAGCGCTGGACTACCAATGGCAACGTGAACCTCAGTTGCACCCGCTTCTTTCAAGAGCTGAACGATACGACGAGAGGTTGTTCCACGTACAATAGAGTCATCAATCATAACCACACGCTTGCCTTTGACAACACCCGAAACGGCAGACAGTTTCATACGCACCCCTTGCTCTCGCAATTCTTGAGTCGGCTGGATAAAGGTACGTTGCGTGTATTGATTTTTGATAAGTCCCATTTCATTTGGCAAACCGGATTCTTCCGCAAATCCCATCGCTGCGCTGAGGGAAGAATTGGGCACACCGACCACAATATCTGCCTCATGCTTGAATTCACGCGCCAATTGGGCACCCATACGTTTACGTGCCGTATGGACATTGACACCATGAATGTTAGAATCAGGGCGGGCAAAATAGATATACTCCATAGAGCAGATTGCTAACTGAGTGTCATCTGTATAGCTGTCATACTGGATGCCCTTGTCATCAATGATCACAATCTCACCTGGCTTCAAATCACGAACCCACTCGGCACCAATGACCTCAAAAGCACAAGTTTCAGAGGAAACAACCACCGCTCCATTAGCCATTTTCCCGATAGAAAGCGGACGGAAACCATTTGGGTCAAGAGCCGCAATCAACTTATCCTCAAACAGCAAGATATAAGCAAAACCACCTTTGACAAGACTGAGCGCTTCCTTGATTTTTCCCATCAAGTTCGGATTATGACTGCGACGAATGAGGTGAGCCAAGATTTCAGAGTCCGAAGTTGCACTGAAAATTGCACCTCTTTGTTCCAGTTCTTTCTTGAGAGAGGCTGCATTGGTCAGATTCCCATTATGAGCCAAGCCAAACTGCATATCGTGAAAACGGAAGAGGAAAGGCTGGATATTATCTACAGAAGCTTCGCCAGCAGTCGCGTAACGCACATGCCCAATCGCACCAGTTCCCGTCAATTTATCCAAATTA
This sequence comes from uncultured Streptococcus sp., assembly GCA_934216185.1. Taxonomy (GTDB): domain Bacteria; phylum Bacillota; class Bacilli; order Lactobacillales; family Streptococcaceae; genus Streptococcus. The sequence goes on from CAKQBM010000081.1 coordinate 6,476, forward strand.
GCAGGATTTCTGAAGACTTCTGATAAAAGTCCCATGTCACGATGGCGCTTCAATTGTCCCTGATCATTGGAGAGGATTCCTGCCCCCTCCTGACCACGGTGCTGAAGACTGTGGAGACCAAAATAGGTCAATTTAGCAGCATCTGGATGTCCCCAGATACCGAAAACACCACATTCTTCATTAAGAGATTTTACTTCGTATGTCATTTTTTATACCTAATTTTCATTTGTGTATCATTCCTTCAGTAGAGCGGAATGATACGGTAGGAGCTCGCTTCACTCGCAAAACAAAACATTTGCAATCATCATGAGCTAAACCTACATGACTTTTACATTATTGATACTATCTATTAGAAAATCTGCAAGTCTTATTTTCCAGTGAAATATTTAACCGCTGACGCGAACAGGTGCTGGTCTTTATTTCCTGGGATGTTTTGGAAAAGACCGTCCTCATAGCGTTCTGAGTGCCCCATCTTACCGATGATTTGACCGTTTTTGCTGGTAATTCCTTCGATGGCATGGACAGAACCATTTGGATTGTACTTAGAATCCATACTTGGTTTGCCGTCAAAGTCAACATATTGGCTGAAAATTTGTCCATTGTCACGGAGTTCAGCGAATTCCTCAGCCGTCACGACAAACTTCCCTTCACCGTGCGAAACAGGAATAGCGTGGATATCTCCCACTTGCACTCCAGCAAGCCATGGTGAGTTAGTATTGGCAATGCGAGTTTCCACCATCTTGGCCACGTGTTGGTTGGCATCATTGTAGAAGAGGGTTGGGCTAGTACTAGTGGCTTCTTCAAAGTTCCCGTATGGAAGAAGACCTGATTTGACCAAAGCCTGAAATCCATTACAGATACCGATAATCAAGCCACCACGAGCGATAAAACTATCAATAGCTGCACGCACTTTTTCATTGAGCAGGATATTGACAATAAACTTAGCTGAGCCATCTGGTTCATCCGCAGCTGAGAAGCCACCTGCAAAGAAGAGAATGTTAGCTTTACTGATGTTGTCAACCATAGTTTCAACTGACTTGACAATAGCCTCTTCATTCAAGGTCACAAATGGCACCAAGTTGACCTCTGCACCTTCTTTCTCAAATGCCTTGGCGGAGTCATATTCTGAGTTGGTTCCTGGGAAGACTGGGATATAAACCACAGGTTTTTCAATCTTTTCTTTTGCTTTAATCACAACATCTGATACCACAGCTGGTACTTCAGCAAGTTCTTTAGCTTGAGTAAATTCTGTTGGGTAAACTTCTTCCAGTTTTCCTTGGAAGGCACTGTCAAGTTTCTGTCCATCTAGCTTCACACCATTGACAAGGAGTGTAAAGTCTGCCTTCGTTTGTCCAATCTTCTCTACTCCAGTGATTTCTTCAGGAGAGGTAAAGACAAATCCGCCCAATTGTGCTGTCAGAGAACTTCCAAGTTCAGGCAAGATTACCTCTGCACCGATATGATTTCCAAAAGTAGCAAGTGCCAAACTTTCAACCACACCACCATATTTGACAGCTGATGCAGATGTCACTTTGTGACCAGCTTGGATGTCTTCAAACTGAGCAAAATTAGATTTAATCAAGTCAAAATCAATCTCTGCAGAGAGTGCTTGACCTGGAATGTAGTAAATGTTTTCACTGGCAGTCTTGAACTCAGGCGAAAGCACCTTACGGCTATCTGCTGTTGTTACCCCAAAAGCAACCAAGGTTGGCGGTACGGTCAATTCTTCAAAGGTACCAGACATAGAGTCCTTACCACCGATAGATGGCAAGCCAAGCTGAATCTGAGCTTCGAT
>CAKQBM010000082.1 GCA_934216185.1 uncultured Streptococcus sp.
TTAAAGTCTAGGTCGGCATACATGAGGTAGTCGTAGTTTCCGTTTTCATTATCGACCAATTCCTCGTTGGCCCAGCCCTTGTTGTCTCCTTGAATGAGATAAATCCCAGACTTACGGCGTTTGGCATCGTAGTCTGTACCTGTGAAGTGGTACCAATGCCAGTGGAAGTCATTGTGGGTATCTTGGCGACCATCGAAGGTAAAGCTAGTCCATCCATTGATGGTGAAGGGTTCTCCGAGTTCAACTGTACGGTCTACAGGATCCACTTCGATAACCTGAAAGGCCTCCATGTGATCGGCTGCAGCCTTGTGGTTGAGTACCACATCGGCCATAGGCTGGATTCCCTGTGCTTTTAGGGCTTGAATGGCTTGAAGATAGTCTTCTTTAAAACCGTACTTAGTGCGGACAGTCCCTTTTTGGTTGAACTCACCAAGGTCAAATAGGTCATAGACCCCATAGCCTACATCTTTTTCATTGGTAGCCTTGAAAGCTGGTGGCATCCAGACATGACTGATGCCGAGATTAGCTAGGTGTGGAGCATCTTCAGCCAGACGCGTCCAGTGCTGACCGTCGTGGGGCAGATACCATTCAAAGTATTGCATGAGTGTTTGATTTTGCATGATGTTTCCTCTTATTTGTCAATCTTGTTCTTTATTCTATCATAAAGTATCTCTGGGCGCAAACGTTTGCGTAAGATAGAAGGAAACTATTTTAACTACTTAAAATAAAGTATTGATTTTTTTGTATCAAAGTGCTAGTATAATAGTATGTAATATAGATAAAGATAGGAGTCATCCCATGATTGAATTTCAAAATGTTAGTAAGTTGTATGGTGATAAAGAGGCTTTGAGCAATCTCAATTTGCAGATTAAAAATGGGGAGATTATGGGATTGATTGGCCATAATGGTGCTGGAAAATCGACTACCATAAAATCCCTAGTCAGTATCATTTCACCCAGCAGTGGTCGTATTTTAGTAGACGATCAGGAGTTATCGGAAAATCGCTTGGCTATCAAACGAAAGATTGGCTACGTTGCAGACTCGCCTGACTTATTTTTACGTTTAACGGCCAATGAATTTTGGGAATTGATTGCTTCATCCTATGATCTGACTAGCTCTGACTTGGAGTCTAGTCTAGCTAGGCTATTGAACGTTTTTGATTTTGCTGAAAATCGTTATCAGGTTATTGAAACCCTTTCTCACGGAATGCGTCAGAAAGTCTTTGTCATCGGGGCACTCTTGTCTGATCCCGATATTTGGGTCTTGGACGAACCCTTGACTGGTTTGGATCCCCAGGCTGCCTTTGATTTGAAGCAGATGATGAAGGAACATGCACAAAAAGGCAAGACAGTCTTGTTTTCAACCCATGTCCTAGAGGTAGCCGAACAAGTCTGTGATCGGATTGCCATTTTGAAAAAGGGGCATTTGATTTATTGTGGCAGCGTAGAGGACTTGAGAAAAGACCACCCAGACCAGTCTTTGGAAAGTATCTACCTTAGCCTTGCTGGTAGAAAAGAGGAGGTTTCAGATGCGTCTCAAGGTCATTAAAAAATTAGTTGATATCAATATCCTCTATTCATCTCAAGAAGCTAATCTGGCTAATCTACGAAAGAAGCAGGCTAAGAATCCTGGGAAAAAAGTAAATGTTTCCGCTAGAGTCCTAAGTTCTTACATTTTTTCTAGTCTCTTGATGCTTTTCATGTTTATAAATATAGCCTTTCGTTTTCCTTTTGAGGAAATGCCAAGTTTTTTTAGTAGCATGGTTGCTATTTTACTAGTGATTGCCTTTTCAACTTCTTTCACTGCATTTTACAATGTCTTTTATGAGAGTAAGGACTTGGTATCGTATAGGCCTTATGCCTTTAAAGAATCAGAGATTATAATTGCTAAAGGACTTTCTGTCCTCTTGCCAGCTCTGCCTGGAATTGTACCAATCCTAGCTTATTTTCTAGTCCTCTACATTAGACTAGCACCTTCTCTTTGGCTTGGCTTACCTTTGATGCTGCTGTCCTTGGCTCTATTATTTGTCTCTGTGGCTCTAGTGATGGTAGTGGCAGTGCATTTCTTGGCTCAAACTGCGCTTTTTAGAAAGTATCAGTTTATTTTTTCGAATGTGATGATTGGGATAGGGGTTCTCATACCTTTAATATTTGTCTTCTTTCTACAGTCGACTTCTGGAAGTATTGTTGACAAAGTTCGAGACATTCCATTTCTCCTTTATCCTCTTCATCTCTTTTACAAAATAGCAGTGGAGCCTTTTTCGACAGAAGCCTTAGTGGGTCTGCTCGCTTGGATAGGACTAACTCTCTTCCTGCTTTATCTGACCAAAAAGAAGGTCCTTCCTTGTTTTTATGACGTTATCCTGCTTAATAGTGAGGAGAAGGTCAAAAAAGAACGTCGCAGTAAGGAGGGGCTTTCAACTACTAAAAAGGGCTTTTTCCGTATGGTTTTACGCTACCACCTCACCCTTTTGGGACAGGGGACTGGCGTGGTTACAGTGCTTTTTACAAGTGCTTTCCTTCCTTATCTCATGATGATTGGTCTGATTTCCAAAATCCGAGATTCTCAGATAGTTCCAGATATTCATCCTCCATACTGGTTGCCCTTGTTTTTTGTGGGAGTGTTTATAGCAGTTTTAAATAACAATATCACAAGTCTATCTTCAATCGGGTTATCTCTGGAGAGGGAAAATTTTGATTTTCTTAAGAGTTTGCCTTTTGATTTTGCTCGTTATGTGAAAGTGAAATTTTGGATTATATTTGCAGTTCAGTCCCTCTTACCTATCTTGACTTTACTTGGTCTTTCCCTTTATTTAGGATTGCCCATTCTTTCGATGATTTACCTTCTTGTGGCCTGGACCCTTGCCAGTGTCATCCTTTCTTGCCACCATTACCTTAAGGACGTGAAAAATCTGTCAACCAATTGGACTAGCATTACGGACTTGGTGAATCGTTCAAATGGCATAGTCGCAATAGTTTTATTGTTTATTTATAGTGCAATCCTAATGGCCCTTGTAATTGGGAGCTTATTCTTGGTTCAGTCTCTCTCCCCTGTCCTTGCCATCAGCTTGGGAGTAGGGTTTCTTATCCTCCTGCTTGGTCTTGCTATTTTTGGCTATCATTACTACCTGTCACGCATATTGGTAGAGATAGAAAAAAGATGAGGTAGTTGGTTACTATCTTGATAAATTTCATTTGACAAAACACTTTCAAAGTTTGTTATAATGTGGTTATAAAATATAGGGAGGAATGTTTTGAATAAGAAATATAATATAGTTCTATTTTTGTTGTTTATAGTTTATTTATTTGGATATTTTTCAATTTCAAAAACATTAATTCCTATAATGTGTGTGTTCCAAGTATTTTTGATAGAATATATATTTAGAGTTCGAAATAGAATTATGCAGATAGGTGAAATTATAATTATTGTTGCTTCTATAATATTATTTATTGATAGTATATTGAGTTTGTAACAAAAGGCTTCTCTATAAAATCAAATTTTCCAGATACCTACTGAAGCTGATTTATCTCCTCTCTACCTACAATCTCACAGTAAACCTGAGGCTAGTTTGCTATTTGATTTTCTTTGATAAAAGAAATGCTCCTCCGTTCTTGGAAGAGCATTTTTTATTGTGATTTTGATTCGGTTTCTGCCGACTCTGGGTGGAGTTCTTGGTAACTTGGTGCCTTGAAAAGGTCAGTACTGGTCTTACCTTGTCGTTGGCTAAAGAGGCTAGTTGACTGACTTCCTTTTTCTTGCTCAATCTTTTGCAGAATGGGCAAGGAATTGAGGTAAGAAATACTTTCAGTATCAACTTTTCCAAGATGATCTGCTTGGTAGAAACGGATCAAATCGCCAGTTTGAATCTGGTCGCTGATTTTCAGCTGTTGACTAGCTGCTTGACGAACAATTTCTAGTTCAGCCTGAGCTTGTTCGTCAAGGTTGCTGATTTCAAGACCGTTTTCAGTATAGTAGGTCCGTCCATCATAACTGGTGTATTTAGGTGTGACGAAGGAATTTGCAGTTCGAAAGGCAATGATTTCTTGATGGTCTGGAGATAGGATGTCTTGTCCAACTTGAAGGGAGGAACTGGATTCGATACCAAGGAGGTGTTCGAGAGTCGGTAAGATATCGATTTGTCCACCGTAGGTATTGATGATTTGCCCTTTTTCATAGCCAGGCATGACCACCATAAAAGGCACTCGTTGCAACATGGCATTGTCGTAATTAGACCAGTTCTCAGAAGTCTTGCCAATCAAGGGAGCCAGGTCAGGATTGCGGGAGTTGGAAATGCCATAATGGTCTCCGTAAATGACGATGATGGATTTTTCATAGAGGCCACTTTCTTTGAGATAGTCAAAGAAGGCTTTGATGGCACTGTCCAGATAGTTGGCTGTTTGGAAGTAGCCATTGATTGTTTCATCTTTGGTTTTGGCCAAGGGGAAACCAAGCTCATCGCCAATCAGATTGCTAGCATAGGGATAGTGATTGGACACCGTGATATACTTGGCATAAAAAGGCTGCTGCAAGTGCTCTAGATACTGGATAGAATCTTTCATCATGATTTTATCATTTAAACCATATTGGAAAGAATTGCTACTGTCTTGCTTGGTGAAGTAGGAAGCATCAAAGAAGTATTGGTAGCCCCATTGTTTATAGGTCGTATTTCGGTTCCAGAAGGTCCCAATATTACCGTGAAAGACGGCACTCGATTGATAGCCGTTTTTTGATAGGATAAAAGGAGCTGCCTGCTGGGTATTGGTACCACCGTAATTGACCATAAAGGAACCTTGGTCAAGTCCAAATAAACCGGTCTCCAGCATAGTTTCTGCATCCGAGGTTTTCCCAGCCTTGACTTGGTTAAAGATATTCGAAAAGGCTAGGGTTGATTGCGAATGGTAGAGTAAATTTAGGAAGGGAGTGACTTCATGCTCAGTTCCATCTATGTTGAGTTTATAGTCAAGCAGGAACTGCTGGAAACTCTCCAAGTGGAGATAAATCACATTTTTTCCTTTGGCCAAGCCAAAATAGTATGGATTGGGCTTAGCCGAATGCTCTTGAATATAATCTGTAATAGGTTGAAGGTCAGTCTCAGAGGCCTTAGCTCGTTCCTTGTTGGCACTGTAGGATTGGTTGGCACTATAACCTAAAAAGGCTGGCAAACTAAGGGCACGAACAATATAATAATTAGAAAATCCTCGCGACAGGAGATCGGGACGCTCAATTTCAGCCAAGAAAAGATTAGCTGAAAAGAGCAGGGCTGAGAGTGCAGTGATAGCAACACTGGAGCGGAATTTGAAAGGTCTCCTATCCAGCTGGATGAATTTTTTAAAGAAAAGGAAAGCCAGAAGTGGGAAATCCATAAAATAGATGAAATCCCAAGGACGCAGTAACTCTAGTTCTGCAGTACCAACAGACACCTTGCTGACCACTTTCATGGTATTGGCCGTGATAAAGTCGCTAAATTCTCGATAGTAAAAGACATTAGAATAGAGCCAAATGAATAAAAGGCTATAAATAGCTATACTCAGACCATAAAAGATCTTGGTTGACCGAGCATAGAGGGCTGAAGCTAGCAGGAGGAGTCCCAAAGGAAGGGGGTTGAAAAAGGCAATAAAGGCAAGGTAATTTCCCTGCAACTTGCCTACTTGAATATCTAAATTAAAGTCAACGGTATAGGCTAATAAGGTTTTGAACCAATATAGGATTAAAAGAGTTAGGACAAAACCCAGTCTGGTACCCATGGCTTGTTGGATTTTGTTAAAATTGCTTTTCACACATTTACTTCCTATTTTTTAATTAGTATTAGTATACCATTTTTTAAAAGAAGAGTAAAAAAGCAAGGGTTGTTTCTTTTTTGAGAATTGGCTAAAAGTTTGATATAATGGTAGCTATGAATAAAATAAGAGTCAGTAAATGGGTTGAAAAGAAGCTCGCTAAGGGGTTAGTTTTACTAGAATCCAGTGATCTTGAGAATGTCAATCTCAAGGATCAGGAAGTAGAAGTCTATAGTCAAGATGGAAACTTTCTTGGGACTGCTTACCTTTCCCAACAAAACAAGGGCTTGGGCTGGTTTATCAGCAAAGATAAGGTGACCTTTAATCAAGCTTTCTTTGAAACGCTGTTTAGACAAGCTAAAGAAAAGAGAAGAGCCTACTATCAAGATGATTTGACAACTGCCTTTCGTCTCTTTAATCAAGATGGAGATGGCTTTGGGGGTCTGACAGTGGATCTTTATGGCGACTATGCTGTCTTTTCTTGGTATAACTCTTATGTTTATCAGATTCGTCAGACCATCTCAGAAGCCTTTAGACAGGTTTTTCCTGAGGTGTTAGGGACCTATGAGAAGATCCGCTTTAAGGGTTTGGACTATGAATCAGCCCATGTTTATGGTCAAGAAGCACCTGACTTTTTCACTGTTTTGGAAAATGGTGTTCTGTATCAAGTCTTTATGAATGATGGCTTGATGACAGGGATTTTCCTAGACCAGCATGAAGTTCGCGGTAGTTTAGTGGATGGATTGGCTATGGGCAAATCCTTGCTCAATATGTTTTCCTACACAGCAGCCTTTTCAGTAGCTGCGGCCATGGGAGGAGCTAGCCAGACAACTTCTGTTGACCTAGCTAAACGTTCACGAGAATTGTCTCAAGCGCATTTTCAGGCAAATGGAATCAGTACAGACGACCATCGTTTTGTGGTCATGGATGTCTTTGAGTATTTCAAATATGCTAAGCGAAAAGGCTTGATCTATGATGTAATTGTCCTAGATCCGCCTAGCTTTGCTCGGAACAAAAAACAAACGTTCTCTGTGGCCAAGGATTATCACAAGTTGATTTCCCAGAGTCTTGAGATTTTAAATCCGGGAGGGATTATCATTGCTAGTACCAATGCTGCCAATGTTTCCCGTCAGAAATTTACAGAACAAATTGATAAAGGCTTTGCAGGAAGAAGTTACCAGATTTTAAATAAATACGGTCTTCCAGCAGATTTTGCCTATAATAAAAAAGATGAAAGTAGTAATTACCTCAAGGTGATTAGTATGAAGGTTAGTAAATGAAATTAATCGTTTCAGTAATGCCAAGAAGTTTAGAGGAGGCCCAGGCTCTGGATGCCACGAGGTGCCTGGATGCGGACATCATTGAATGGCGTGCCGACTATCTGCCTAAAGAAACGATTTTGCAGGTAGCTCCAGCTATTTTTGAAAAATTCGCAGGTCGTGAGTTGATTTTCACGCTACGAACTCGCTCTGAGGGGGGAGAAATCGACCTTTCTCCAGAAGAATATATCCATCTAATCAAGGAAGTGGCGCAACTCTATCAACCAGACTATATTGATTTTGAATACTATAGCTACAAGGATGTTTTTGAAGAAATGCTGGACTTCCCAAATCTTATTTTGAGTTACCACAATTTCCAAGAAACACCTGAGAACATGATGGAAATCTTGTCAGAGTTGACGAGCTTAAATCCAAAACTTGTTAAGGTTGCGGTGATGGCTCACACGGAGCAGGATGTGCTAGACTTGATGAACTATACACGAGGCTTTAAAACCCTCAATCCTGAACAGGAATATGTGACCATTTCTATGGGCAAGGTGGGCAAGGTCTCTCGTATCACTGCGGATGTGACGGGTTCGAGTTGGTCTTTTGCCAGTCTGGATGAGGCTAGTGCTCCTGGTCAGATTTCTCTAGCTAATATGAAAAAAATCAGGGAGATTTTAGATGAAGCTTGATGGCTATACACGTTTAGCTGCCGTTGTTGCCAATCCTATTAAGCATTCTATTTCGCCCTTTATCCACAATAGGGCCTTTGAGGCGACAGCTACCAATGGTGTTTATGTGGCTTGGGAGATTGAAGCAAGTGACTTGGCAGAAACAGTGGCCAATATTCGTCGCTACCAGATGTTTGGCATCAACCTGTCCATGCCCTATAAGGAGCAGGTGATTCCTTATTTGGATGAGCTGAGTGACGAAGCGCGCTTGATCGGTGCGGTCAATACGGTTGTCAATGAGAATGGCAATTTAATTGGATATAATACAGATGGCAAGGGATTTTTTAAGAGCTTGCCTTCTTTTACAATTTCAGGTAAGAAGATGACCCTGCTGGGTGCAGGTGGTGCGGCTAA
>CAKQBM010000083.1 GCA_934216185.1 uncultured Streptococcus sp.
CCACTCATCCCTGTCACAATCACCAAGTGAAGTTGTTTCTTTGTCATCTTTTTCTCCTTATATCAAAAGAAGTTTGGCCGAACCAAACTTCAACTAGCTTATCCAATCTCTGCGATGACTTCGATTTCGACTTTTACATCACGAGGAAGACGAGCTACCTCCACAGCTGAACGAGCTGGAAATTCCTCTTTAAAGGCCGTTTGGTAAACCTCGTTAAAAGGAACGAAGTCGTTCATATCGCTCAAGAAGCAAGTTGTTTTGACAACATGGTCAAAGTCTGTTCCTGCTTCTGTCAAAATAGCACCAATATTTTTCAAGACTTGTTCTGTCTGTTCTTGAATGGTTTCTCCAACGATTTCCCCAGTTTCAGGAGAGAGAGGAACTTGACCACTAGCAAACAAAAGGTTGCCTACGATTTTTCCTTGAACATATGGTCCGATAGCCTTTGGAGCTTTATCTGTATGAATTGTTTTTGCCATTTTCTTTACCTCATAATTTTTCTAAGATTGCATCCCAAGCTTGGTCCATCCCTGCCTTACTGACAGAAGAAAAGAGAATGAAATCATCACTTGGGTCAAAATTTAATTTCTTTTTGATTGCTGATTCGTGCTTGTTCCATTTACCACGTGGAATCTTGTCTGCCTTGGTTGCAACGATAATAACCGGAATCTCATAGTACTTGAGAAATTCGTACATCTGGACATCATCTGCTGATGGGTCATGACGGAGGTCAACTAGACTGACTACCGCACGGAGATTTTCCCGAGTCGTTAAGTACTCCTCAATCATGCGCCCCCACTTTTCACGTTCCTTTTTAGAAACACGAGCATAGCCATAACCAGGCACATCCACAAAACGCATCTTGTCATCAATGTTAAAGAAGTTGAGGAGCTGGGTTTTACCAGGTTTTCCTGATGTACGGGCCAGATTCTTACGATTCAGCATGGTGTTGATAAAGCTGGATTTACCAACATTTGAACGCCCTGCTAGAGCAATCTCTGGTAGGTCATCCTGCGGATAGTGGGATTTATTAGCTGCACTGAGCAAGATTTCAGCATTGTGTGTATTGATTTCCATTGTCACCTCTAGGCTGTTTCTAGGATTGGTTTATCCGTTCCATCGACAGCTTCTTTTGTGATGCGAACCAATTTCACATTTTCCTGACTCGGTACTTCAAACATGATGTCTAGCATGGTTTCTTCGATGATAGAGCGAAGTCCACGCGCCCCTGTCTTGCGTTCGATAGCTTTATTGGCAATCTCTTGAAGGGCTTCGTCGTCAAATTCTAGCTCAACATCATCATAAGAAAGCAAGGTTTGGTATTGTTTAACCAAGGCATTTCTTGGCTCTTTCAAGATGCGAACCAAGTCATCGACTGTCAATTGCTCAAGAGCTGCAAAGACAGGCAAGCGTCCAATCAACTCTGGAATAATACCAAATTTTTGAATATCTTCCGCAATGATTTCTTGCATGTAGGAGCTATTTTCATCAATCGCTTTATTGTTTTGACCAAATCCGATGACTTTTTCACCCAGACGTTGTTTAACGATTTCTTCAATGCCATCAAAGGCACCACCCACGATGAAGAGGATATTTTTAGTATCCACTTGAATCATCTCTTGTTGTGGATGTTTACGTCCACCTTGAGGCGGCACGCTAGCAACGGTTCCCTCGATAATCTTGAGAAGAGCTTGTTGCACCCCTTCACCAGAAACATCACGTGTGATAGAAACGTTCTCACTCTTCTTGGCAATCTTGTCAATTTCATCCACGTAGATAATCCCACGCTCTGCTCGCTCAATGTTAAAGTCAGCAGCCTGCAAGAGTTTGAGGAGAATGTTTTCCACGTCCTCACCTACATAACCAGCCTCGGTAAGAGCTGTCGCATCCGCAATCGCAAAAGGTACATTCAAGCTCTTAGCCAAGGTCTGGGCAAGGAAAGTTTTCCCTGAACCAGTTGGACCAATCATCAAGATGTTTGACTTCTGCAAATCGACATCTTCTGACTCCTCACGAGTATCGTGGAAATTGATGCGTTTGTAGTGGTTGTAAACCGCCACTGCTAAAGCACGTTTGGCACGATCTTGACCAATTACATAGTGGTTCAAGATATGGAGGAGTTCGATTGGTTTTGGAACTTCAGACAAGTCTGCCAAGACTTCTTCCGCCAACTCCTCACGAATGATTTCCTGGGCCAACTCCACACATTCATTACAGATAAAGGCGTTATTCCCAGCGATTATTTTTTGTACTTCTTCTTGGCTTTTGCCACAAAATGAGCAATAAACCATCATATCATTATTCCTAGTTGTAGGCATGATTTCCTTCCGTTCTATTCTATACTGTCATTCTATCTAAAATAAGGTCATGTAAAAGGCATGGATACTATTGACCAAATTGGTAAAAGCATTTAAGAAGAGCAGGACAGAAAGTCCATAACGCTTTTTACGAAAAGCCTGTACTCCTGCAAGCAAGCAGACCAAACACAGCATGGCTGTGAAAAAACCAAATATACTACGTTCCATTAGACTTCCTTTCTCTTGCGGTATTGGATGGTAAAATCATAAGGATTTTTCTCATCTTTGGTATAGGATTTGCTTGAAACTGTCTCAAAAAGAGACAAATCAAACTCCTCAGGGAAATAGGTATCTCCCTCCACCCGAGCATGAATTTGAGTCACAATCACTTCGTCAAGGTAGGGCTCAAAAGCCTGAAAAATCTGCTTCCCACCGAGAATATAGAGATTCTTGTCTTGAGCCTGATACCAGTCGAGAACAGACTGGACATCCTGAAAAGTAGCAACCCCGTCTATCTTTTCTTCAGAATTACGCGTCAAAATCAAGGTCTCCCGTTTTGGAAGCAAGCGACGCCCCATTCCATCAAAGGTCACACGCCCCATCAAGATAGCATGATTCAGAGTTGTTTCTTTGAAGTGTTGCAGTTCTGCTGGCAAATACCAAGGCAGACGATTATCCTTACCAATCACACCCTCTTCATCCTGGGCCCAAATAGCTACGATTTTCTTAGTCATACTTCCATCCTTTTCACTGATAGTACTATTTTATCAAAAAACTCAAAAAAAGACTGGTTTGGAATAGCTTACAGAATAGAAAAAATCTGTAAGAAATTTCTTACAGATTTATATATGTTACCTTGTTTCTTACAAACCAGGTGCTTGTCCAAGTTCTGCCGCAAGCATCCAGATTGTTTTATCAGTTTCAGTCTTAGCGTCTGAGAAGATACCGTTTGTTACATCGTCACCTTCTTCATCAGTAACATCCAAACCTTTTTGGAAGAGTTCTGACAAGTAACGGTAGATAGCAAGGACACGTTCCAAGCTTTCTTCAACATTACGGTATTCACCAGCTTCTTCTTCGATTTCACTATTTTGAAGGAATTCTGTCAAAGTAGAGAATGGGCTTCCACCAAGTGTGATCAAACGTTCGCTGATTTCATCCAATTGACCGTCAAGAGCATCCATGTACTCATCCATTTTTGGATGCCATACAAGGAAACCACGACCACGCATGTACCAGTGTACTTGGTGCAAAGCCACGTGGGCTACGTACAAATCAGCAACAGCTTGGTTCAATACTTCCTTTGTTTTCGCCAATGCTACTGGTGCTGCTTTTGTTAATGATGTTACGTCTTTTACTGCTTCTTTTTTCAATTCTACCATTGTTTTTACCTCATTCATTATTTTTTGTAACCACTTCTTAATGATTACTATCTTAGTATACTACTAAGAATAACCAATAGCAAGCCAAATGACTCACATGAGAAAAGTTGCAATAGACTGATAATTTAAGAATTTTTTAGAAAAAAACACAGTCCCTCTACATATTTCTTAACTACGACAAAATAAAGAAAAAAAGAGGATGCAATTTCTTGCACACCCCTTTCTCAAACTTATATCTTAATACCAAACGCTGACATCAACACGACCTCGAATTCCTTTTAAGTATTCAGATGAAGTATATTGCCATCCTTTTTCACCTGAATAGTGAGGATTATTCCAATCAAGCGCATCAGTATAAGCAGCAACCCAATTGACATGTTGCAGAATATCTGGATGATTCAAACGAGTTTGCAAAAGTTGACGGTAGCTATAAACATTCACATTTTGATAACCAGCCTGCTTCATCGTGTCCATGTACTTGTTGATGATCTTAACCCAAGTACCTGTATCACTTGGAGCTCTCTTGCTCTTATTTACGTATTCCCAGTTCTCAACATCGTAGTAAATAGGATAAGACAAGTTCATATTATATTTTTTCAAGAGTTCAATCGTCTGATTGGCATCATTCTCAGCATCGGTCTCGTTTTCAGCATAAGTATAGAGGTAAACGCCGTAAGGAATTCCAAGACGGTTTAACTCCTGGATATTATGAGCCAATTCCTTGTCCTCAGTTCCACTATAACCCAAACGAACAATTACTCCATCTACTCCATTATCATCGATGACTTTCTTCCAGTCACTGATACGACCATTATGTTCACTGACATCAATGACCTTTTTAACTTGATCAGTCCCAACTTGTTCTTCACGATGGTTAAAGAAATAACGTCTGCCATTTCGGTGAACCCAGCCAACATTCAAGTCTTTCTTTTCTTTTAACTCACCTGAGTCAGAAAAAATATAGCGAGCATCATCCATGACTAATTCACCAGTCGCCATAGCACCACTTCCTGTCAAATAGTAGTTACCCTGCCACTCATCTTTAGCCATGTAACCCCACTTCTTGAAATAATACCATTTTCCGTCTACCTTTTGCCACTCTTGATTTGCATAAGAGCCATCAGATTTGAGATAGAAGTAAGACGAATAGGCTGGATCATAGAGCCATTCATTTTGCATCATAGCTCCTTGACCATTCAAGAAATAACTTCCTTGCCATTGGCTTTTAGCCATGTAACCCCACTTCTTGAAATAATACCACTTATTTCCAATCAATTGCCATTCTTGATTAGCATAAACGCCATCTGACTTGAGATAAAACCAACTCTTGTAATTATTGTCATAGACCCACTCGTTTTGAGCCATATAGCCACCTGATTTTAGGTAGTAATTGCCCTGCCACTCATTTTGAGCATAACGACCGTCTGATTTAATATAAAACCAAGCCTTATAATAGTTATCAAAAATCCATTCACTTTGAGCTTTAGAACCATCAGCCTTTACATAATAATCCCCCTCCCAGTGGGCAGAAGCATTGGTCTTTACTCCTGCGCTCGTTTGAGTTTTATTAGAAGACTGATTTTGCTCTGAACTACTTGAAACTGTCCTTGTATCCTGCGAAGTTTTTGAAGCTTCAGTTTCATTTGCAGCGACATGGTTAGTTGCCAAGCCGAGTAAACAGATACTTGCTAATCCAATTTTTCCAATCTTTGTTTTCAATCTTTCCTCTCCTATAAAAAATGGAACAGACATCTGAATGCTGTTCCACCTAGCTTTTGCTACTGATTATTTTACAAAGTCAAGCAAAGCCAAGAAGCTTTCTGCTTCAAGTGACGCACCACCTACAAGGGCACCGTCAACGTCTGGGCAAGCCATGTATGAAGCAACGTTTTCAGGTTTAACAGAACCACCGTATTGAACACGAACTTTGTCTGCAACTTCTTGACCGAAGTCAGCAGCTACAACGTCACGAACAACTTTACACATTTTTTGTGCATCGTCTTGTGAAGCTGATTTACCAGTACCGATAGCCCAGATTGGCTCGTAAGCAATAACTGATGCAGCAACTTGTTCAGCTGTCAATCCAGCCAAAGCAGCAGATACTTGAGCACCTACAAATTCAGCTGCTTTACCAGCTTCGTAAGTTTCAAGTGACTCACCACAACAGATGATTGGAAGCATACCGTTCGCAAAGATTGCTTTTGCTTTTTTGTTGATATCTTCGTCAGTTTCATGGAAGTAGTCACGGCGTTCTGAGTGACCGATAACAACGTAGTCAGTACCGATTTCTTTCAAAACTTGTGGGCTAGTTTCACCAGTGAAAGCACCTGCATTTTCAAAGTAGCAGTTTTGAGCAGCAACTTTAAGGTTTGAACCTTTTGCAGCAGCAAGAACAGCTGTCAAATCAAGAGCTGGAGCAGCGATACCTGCTTCAACAAGATCTGATGAAGGAAGTTTTGATGCAACTGCTTCAACGAATGCTTTAGCTTCTTCTGGATTTTTGTTCATTTTCCAGTTACCAGCGATAAATGGTTTACGTGACATTTCACATACCTCTTTTTTCAATTTATTTTCTACTTATTTTATCACAATTATACACAGCTTGCAAATCTTACTCGGATTTCAAGCCTGCTTACATGGATTAATCCTTCCAGAGATCCATGGCATTTCGGAAATCCGCAGATACCTGTGTCAACTGAGGATTGCTGGCTTCTCTCTCTGCCCGCTTAGCCTCAATTTGAGCCACACTTTTAATACCTTCATGGCGCCAATTTCTCAAAATGGCCTGAATGTACTTCCAGTTTGCTTTTCCATTTAAAACAGCTTCACGAAGAGCTTCCTTAATCAAATCAGTACTGGTTCCATCTTCTTTTAAAGTCTTGGTCAAATCCTCAATCTCAAAAGGCGTCAACAAGCGCCCCAACTCCTGCTGGAAGGTTTCCACCAAATCCTTAAGCTGATTTTGAGGTGTCAACTGGTCTGAACTCGATGCACTAACTCCAAGCAAGTCATCCAAGCGTTCCAAGGCCAAACTAGCATCAAAAAGCAATTCAATTTCGCCATTTAATTCGATAGTACGGTATTGAAGCAATCCCCTTTCCGTCAGATTGGAAATAGACTGGTTGACATCTGAAATTTCCTTGCCAATCCTTTCAGCAATCTGGCTTGGCGACATTTCTTCCAAACCTGTCGTATTTTGCAAATAGAAAAATTGCCAGACCAGAAAATCGTCGCTGGAAGGAAAGAGTTCCTTAAAATGCAAGAGCAGGGCACTCGGTAAAACCAAGTTCCCTGATTTAAAAGCGTCTAAATATGTCATAATTCCTCTTATAAATACCCATATGCAGATGCATCATCTTCTATCTTTCTCCAGTCAAAAGGCGTCTCCTGATAGACAGCATAGTTTACCCAATTACTGAAAAAGAGGGCTGCTGATGAAGACCAACAAAGACAAGGTGTCTGGTTGACATCATCATCCTTAAAGTAATTTTCTGGAATATGAGGATCCAACCCTGCGTCACGATCTCGGAAATACTCTTTTGCCAAGGTATCACGGTCATACTCCAAATGCCCAAAACTATAAATTTCTCGTAAATCACGACTGGCCAAAATCGAAACCCCAACCTGTGGCCCTTCTGATAAAATCTCAAGATTGGTTTTGTTTAAGACCTCTTCCTTAGAAATCTCCGTGTGCCGTGAATGAGGGGATACATAACTATCATCAAAACCTCTAAAGAGAAGGTGCCCTTCTTTTAAGGTATCCTGAGGATAAATACCTGATAACTTACTATCCATCTGGTATTTTTCTACCCCATAGCGGAGATAAAGCCCAGCCTGAGCCCCCCAACAGATATGAAGGGTCGAATAGACATGGGTCTTGGACCACTCAAGTACCTGACTGAATTCCTCCCAATAGTCCACTTCCTCAAATGGTAAATGCTCAACTGGAGCCCCTGTGATAATCATCCCATCAAAATACTCATCCTTAACCTCTGGAAAAGTTTTGTAGAAGGTCTCCATGTGTTCTGAACGAGTTGTCTTAGAACGATGGCTCTCCATATAGAGAAAATCAATATCCAGTTGTAGGGGTGTATTGGCCAAATGGCGTAATAACTGAGTCTCTGTGACCATTTTTTGTGGCATAAGATTTAAGATTAAAATCTTCAAGGGACGGATATCTTGGTGGGCAGCACGTTGATCATCCATGACAAAGATGTTCTCTGTCCGTAAAATCTCAACAGCTGGTAATTTTTTATCAATTCGAATCGGCATAACCCTCTCCTAACTGTATTCTTTCAGGAATCATTGCATATGTTTGAAACTCTTCGAAAATCTCTTCAAACCGCGTCAACGTTGCCTTGCCGTACGTATATGTTACTGACTTCGTCAGTTCTATCTGCAACCTCAAAACAGTGTTTTGAGCTGACTTCGTCAGTTCTATCTG
>CAKQBM010000084.1 GCA_934216185.1 uncultured Streptococcus sp.
CCCTTTCTCTACTTTTTCTTAAGCTCTTTGTCTTTGAGCTTGTAAGCTAAGTACTGCTTATGCCAAAGACGAGCTTCGTTGATTAAGCCTAGTACCAAGATGACGGTTGTGGTGTCCTTGGTTGCTAGGCTTTTTATGATGTGTTCCATCATTTGCCTTACCTCCTTTTCCTTAAGCTTGATTTAATTATACTACGAATTAAATCGTATGTCAATACTTTTTTAGAATTTTTTCGTATTTTTTTCGAATTTTTTATTTACAAATACGAAAATAAGAGTTATTATATAGTAAAAGACAAAAGGAGAAAAAGAATGGCCAGAGGACGAGGAAAATTAACTCCTCAAGATAAAGAGGATATGAAAGTCTTTTCCGCAAATCTTAATGCGATTTTATCGGATAGGAATTGTAAGCAAGTTGAATTGTCCAGAGCGACAGGTATACCTGCTAGCACTTTAACAGGCTATGTAAAAGGAACTTCTTTGCCTATACCCGGAAATGTACAAAAGATAGCTGATTATTTTGGAGTATTAAAATCGACTTTAGATCCAAGGTTTGCAAGTGAAGATTCATCTATTGAAATTCCCCCTACCACTTCCCCCATCCAAACCATCTACGACCAACTAGCACCGCCTAGACAAGGCAAAGTCCTGACCTATGCCGGGAGGCAACTAGACGAGCAAAAAAATGAAGATAAAACGAAGATAAACGAAGTATCGGAAGTTATCAGCTTGTACCAAGTTGAGGTTGTATCTGAGACGGCAGCAGCTTGTGGATTTAACTACGGATTTGGCTACGACGATACAGACAGAGAGATTATAGAGGTTGACGAGCAACCACCACGCCACGATATTGCGACTAAAGTTAGCGGAGACTCCATGCAACCTGACTACCAAGACGGAGACATTCTCTATTTAGTAGACAAAGGACTGACCACCTACAACGGAGATTTGGCAGTTATCGCATACGGAGACCGCTCTTACTTTAAAAAGATATATACCGAAAACGGACGCTTACGCCTAGTGTCACTCAATGACAAGTATGAAGATATCATCCTAGACTTCCCACCAGCCGAAGATACACACATCAAGATTTATGCAGTTGTCGGGATGTATAGAGGGGAGTAAAAAGTAATCTAAGAAAGGAAAAATATATCATGGGAAGCGACAGAACTAACCAAGAAATAGCTATCTATACTAAAACAGTCATTCAAGAACTCGATGATTATCTTAAACACCTTCAAACAATTGGTAACTCTGAAAATAAACGTTCCGAAAAAATAGCTCAATGGATCGAGAATTGGACAAAATACTTAAATATCGAACATGAATTTAATCCCAAAAGCATCCAAGCTTTAAAAAGAGGAAGTATCGTTTATGCTGATTTTGGTTTCAATGTCGGTAGAGAATACGGAGGTCTTCATTATGCAATAGTTCTGAATAAAAAAGATGCACGTTCAAACCATCTTCTTCATGTACTGCCTTTGACATCTGTCAAAGAAACAACAGATATGAATAATTTAAAATACTTCCAATTGCCAATCGGAAATGAGGTATTTCAATTATTGAATAGTAAATCTCTACAAAAGATTTCTGAATTAAGTGAGTTATATGACAACTATCTGATTAAAGATGAAGAATTACAAAAAAGGGCTGAAACTATCGATGCATTAGTCGAAGAAAATAAAAAAGCGATTAAAAGTATTGAAAATGCCACCACTTCAAACATAGATGCTCTTTATATCGAACAAGCACGAACGATTGAAAACAACTTAACTTTTGCAAGTGTTGAGGCTAAAAAGATAAGACAAGAACTTAAAGATAATAAAGAACTACTCGCGAACATTAAAAAGAAATTAAAATACGCTCAGAAGACTGTTGCGAAGACTAGACATATGAATAAAGATAGTATTGTCCTATTGAACCAAGTAACAACTATTAGTAAATTGAGACTTTACGATCCTAAAAATAATAATTCAATTTTGAATGGTATTGTACTATCTACTGATACTATGAATAAAATAGATATGGCGCTAAAAAATATTTTTTAAAATTCGAGTATTTTTTATTGACTTTTCTTAAAATTAGGGTTAGAATAAAATCATAAGGTCGCTTGACGACAAAATATATGATACTGTCCCAAGAGGACATCTCTAGCCCTGCTCTTATGAGTTGGGCTTTTAATTTTTTATTTAACATCTATTCCCATTTTGGAAACAACTGCTTGACAGAAATTAAAAAAAGAAATACACTAAGAATGTAAAAAAGCCTTGTTCGTCAAGGATAAAATCGTCTGGTGTACTTCTAAGAGGTACACCTTATTTTATTATCTGACGAGCTGCCAACTGTTTCCATTTTGGAAACAACTCAAAAAAATCCCCACACTCGCCATCGCCAAACTTTGAGTGTGAGGATATCCTGTATAGTAAAAGGCATTAAAAAGCCCTCTTTACTATACCCATTTTATCAAAAAAGTGAGGTAAATACAATGTGGATGGAAGAACTTCCCAACGGAAAATACAAATTTTTTGAGCGATACAAAGACCCGTATACAGAGAAATGGAAAAGGGTATCTGTAACCCTTGACTCTGGATCAAGTAGGGCGAAGAAAGAAGCACAGAGACTTCTGGACGAGCGATTGGAAGAAACACTAAAGAAGCTACAAACGACTGATATCATCTATAAGCACGTTTTAGATGAGTGGTGGGCATTTTATCAAAAGGAACTCAAGGGAAGCTCTATCAGCTCTCTTACCAGCAGCGTGAATGATTTTAAAGAAACTTTTGACTTATCTGTGAAAGTGAGCAACATCGATACAAAATATATTCAGCGTTTTCTAAACAACCTTGACCTATCCCGTTCAAAAATGGAACGATATAAGTTAATCTTAAACCTGTCTCTTGATTACGCAGTCAATCTTGAGTACATTGAAGACAATCCTGCAAGACGTGCGAAGCTTCCCAAACTCGTAAAGACTATTGAAGATTTAGAAAAGACAGAAAAGAAATTCCTTGAAGAAGATGAGTTAAAAAGATTACTTTCTGAGCTATATAGAGCAGATAAAACGTATAGGCTAGGATTACTTGCTGAATTTATGGCTTACAATGGTTGTCGTATAGGTGAAGCTATAGCGCTTAGAGAAGAGAACGTTGATTTTGATAGCAAGACTGTCAAAATACATGGAACGCTAGATAAGACTGTAGGCTATTCTAAAGGATTAAAAACAACAACAAAAACAGCTGCAAGCTTCAGGACCGTTTCCTTGTCAAAGAGAGAACTTGAAATATTAAAAGAATTCATCTCAATAAATGAACTTTCGAAAAATACAAGAGAAACCTTTAATGATCTCGGATTTATTTTTGTTACCAAGAACGGAATACCTATCCAAAATAACTCGTTTAATTTAGCGATTAAAAAAGCAAATAACCGACTTGAAAACCCCATAGATAAGCATCTCACGTCGCATATATTTAGACACACGCTAGTGAGTAGGCTAGCAGAGAATAACGTGCCTCTAAAAGCGATTATGGCGAGAGTAGGGCATTCTGACTCTCGTACGACAAATAAAATCTATACACACGTTACAAAGAAGATGGATGACAATATCCTCAACCTACTAGATAATTTATAGTTTTGCCCCTTTTTTGCCCCCTATACACAAAAAAAGCCTACTGCCCAAGCTAGAAAGCTTGATACAATAGGCTTTTTAAAGGCTGATTATTTAACAGCGTCTTTAAGAGCTTTACCAGCTTTGAACGCTGGAACTTTAGAAGCTGCAATTGTGATTTCTTTACCAGTTTGTGGGTTGCGACCTTTACGTGCAGCACGCTCACGAACTTCAAAGTTACCAAAACCAATCAATTGAACTTTTTCACCAGCTGCAAGGTAGTCAGCTACTGCTGCGAATACAGCTTCAACTGCTGCTGCTGAGTCTTTCTTAGTCAATTCTGTAGCTTCTGCTACTTTAGCGATCAAATCTTGTTTGTTTGCCATGTTAATGATTCCTCCAAATTAATTTCTAATTAACAATTATAATCATATCCTAAAATTCCTTTTAGGTCAAGTTAAAAACGCTATTTCTTCACATTTTCTTTATTTTTTTAGGAGTTTTTAGGAATTGTAACGAACTAAAATAGCCCAAGCGTTCTCACCCGTGTGAGTTTGAATAATAGAGCCTGTCTCCAATACGGAAATTGGCTTTTCAACATAAGGTTGCAAATTGTCTTTCATCTCTTTTGCCCAATCAGAACTACCAGAATATGAAATTCCAATCTCTGCTACAGAACGGTCAGAGAGCGATGTTATCAACTCATCTAACCATTTTTTAAAAGTTTTAGCTCCACGACCTTTAACCATTGGTTGCAATTCATGGTCCTTCATCTGCATGACAACACGTATATTGAGAAGTGAGCTCAACAATCCAGTTACACGGCCAATTCGTCCACCTTTTACTAGATTTTCTAGAGTAGAAACGCCAATATAAAGCTCCGTCTGTTTTTTTACTTCTTCTACATGAGATAAAATTTCCTCCATATCTTTGCCTTCTTGTGCTAATTTAGCAGCTTCGACAACTTGGAATTTCAAGGCTTGGTCAGTGAAGGAACTGTCAATAACTGTTACGTCGGCAGTAGATAGGCTGGCACCTTGGCGTGCTGCTTCTACAGTACCTGAAAGGGCATGGGACATATGAATAGCAAGAATCTGACTGCCATCCTTGCACAAGTCTTCAAAAACTTCAGCGAAAACACCTACAGGTGGTTGACTTGTTTTAGGAAGGTTCTTACTTTCTTGCATCAACTGAAGAAACTTACCTTCTTCTTTTAAATCAGCATCCGAATAAACAACATTATCAATCATTACGGATAGAGGAACTACCGTGATATCTAATTGCTTTACTAATTCTGGCTCAATAGTAACAGATGAATCGGTAACAATCTTAATTTTTGTCATAGTATCAATCTTTCTATTTTAGGATTCAGATTGGTTTTCTTACTTTTAATTATATCAAAAAAAGATTAAAAATCCTAATGGAGTCAATCAAATTTTCCTTAAAAATTTGATAAAAATTTGATAAAAATTTGATATAATCAACTTATAAGAAAAGAGGTGTCCTATGATTAAAAAAATCTATCCCATTTTAACTATTTTACTAGGTGCTGGCATTTATGCTTTTGCTCTAACCTATTTTGTAGTTCCCCATCATCTCTTCGAAGGAGGGGCGACAGGTATTACCCTTATCACCTTTTATCTTTTTAAAATTCCTGTTTCTCTCATGAACCTGCTGATTAACATTCCCCTTTTCATCCTAGCTTGGAAAATCTTTGGAGCCAAATCCCTCTATTCTAGTTTACTAGGAACCTTGGCTTTATCTGCATGGCTAGCTTTTTTTGAGCGTATTCCCCTTCATATTGATCTTCAAGGTGATTTACTAATTACTGCCCTTATATCTGGAATTCTATTAGGAATTGGTCTTGGAATTATCTTTAACGCTGGAGGTACAACGGGTGGAACTGATATTCTAGCTCGTATCCTCAACAAATACACTCATTTCTCCATGGGAAAACTGCTTTTTATCTTAGATTTTTGTATTCTCATGCTCATTCTCCTTATTTTTAAGGATTTGAGATTGGTTACTTACACTCTGCTCTTTACTTTCATTGTATCCCGAGTGATTGATTTGATTGGGGAAGGAGGATACGCAGGTAAAGGATTTATGATTATTACCAAACGTCCTGACCAACTTGCTAAGGCTATTAATGATGACCTAGGAAGAGGCGTTACTTTTATTTCTGGTCAAGGCTACTATAGTAAAGAAAATTTGAAAATCATTTACTGTATTGTCGGTAGAAATGAGATTGTGAAAATGAAAGAAATGATTCATCGAATCGATCCTCAAGCCTTTATCACTATTACAGAAGCCCACGAAATCCTTGGAGAAGGCTTCACCTTTGAAAAAGAATAAAAAGAGGTAATGTCGTGACCTCAGAAGTTAGACTAAATCATCTATCTTTCAGGTCACATACAACCTCTTTTTTGTTTTCTCAAGCTCTTAAGACCAATTCCGAGCTACTTCTTCATCAGCCTTTAACTGATCCACTAATTGGTCAACTAAGTCAAATTTGGTCATATCTCGAATGCGATCAAGCCAATAAACCATGACGGTTTCCCCATAAATATCTTGATTAAAATCAAAAATATTGACTTCAAAACGTGCTTCTTCTCCATCAAAGGTCACATTTTTCCCGACACTAGCCATAGCACGATACTTCTGCCTTTGAATCTCAACATCAACGACATAAACGCCATCTGCTGGCATATAAGTACGATCTAAAAGCACCAAATTAGCTGTTGGATAACCAATCGTACGACCACGAGCATTGCCATGAACCACCATCCCTCTTGATGGAAGCGGTGCCCCCAAAAGTTCTCCTGCTTCTTTCACATTTCCATCTAAAATAGCTTGACGGATACGAGTTGAACTAATCTTTCCTTTCTCATCTTCTACAGGTGGAACAATGATAACTTCTCCATCAAAGTAATCCTTTAAGTCTTCTGCCGTTTTTTGGTCAGAACCAAATGTATAATCAAAACCTGCAACAATAATTTTGGCATTCATAGCCTTGATATAAGTTGCAAAAAATTCTTCTGCCGTGAGACTAGCGAATTGACTACTAAAATCAAGGAGATATAATTCTTCTACGCCTTCACGCTTTAGTTTCCTCTCACGTTCAGCAGGGTTCAAAATATGTAAAAACAAATCAGGATGATAGGGCTCTAAAGCGATTTTTGGAGATTCATTAAAGGTCATAACGACGATAGGTAATAAATCTTTTCTCGCAGCCTTATTGGCAACACGAAATAATTCTTGATGCCCCTTGTGTATACCATCAAAATAGCCAAGAACAACGACTGAATCAGATGGTGTGCCAATATCTTTTTGGTTTTTTATAGGAATAGTAATAATCATAAAATAATTATATCATAGCGATAGCTATTTCTGGAACAGAAAATCTGAAATGTCGTTTTTTTCACCTGAAGTGTACTATTTTAGAAGAATTATGTTTTTAAAATCGTAATAAAGACCAAGAGATAGAGATAAGAATCTTAAAATCAGAAAAACACATCATATAAGCTAGTTAAAACTTGATACAATGCGTTTTATTATAAAAAGATCTACTGGATTTTTTATCAAAATAAACTTCCAGCAGTCTTTTCACTTTTTATTAATAAGTTCCTTCTTCACCTTGACTAGTCAAGATAACAGGTCCATCTTTCGTAATCACGAATTGGTGTTCATATTGGCAAGATAGGCCACCATCAATGGTCTTATGGGCCCAGCCGGTCTTCATATCTGTATCAATTTCCCAGTCACCTGTATTGATCATTGGTTCAATAGTCAAGACCATTCCTTCACGGAGACGAAGCCCACGACCTGCAATACCATAGTTAGGAACCATTGGTTCTTCATGCATAGTTGGACCAACACCATGACCAACCAAATCACGCACTACACCGTAACCACGACTTTCAGCATATTCTTGAATAGCTGCACCGATATCACCGATACGATTTCCAACAACAGCTTGTTCAATCCCCTTGTACATAGCTTCTTTAGTTATATCCATCAGATTTTTCACTTCTTCGGACGGTGTACCAACAGCATAAGCCCAACATGAGTCTGCAAGACCACCAGAATAGCTCTGAGTGTATTTCTTCATTTGCTCAACATTGTTGAAGTTTAATTTTGAGACATTCAAATCAGATTTGGCAATTGGACCTCCCAAAACCATGTCAACCTTGAGCAAATCACCATCTTTCAAAATATAGTGACGAGGGAAGGCATGAGCTACTTCATCGTTAAGAGAGCAACAGGTAGCATAAGGATAGTCCATCATGGCACCGTCAACCCCAATCTGAAGCGGAAGGAAATTTTCTTCCTTACAACGACGGCGAACGTATTCTTCAACTTCCCACATATCTAGGCCAGGCTTAATCAAATCACGTAAGCCGATATGAATACTTGCTAGAAAATCACCGGCCTTATCCATAGCTTCGATTTCACGAGCTGATTTTAATGTTATCATCTTTTCTCCTAGTTTCTAATTAATTTTAAC
>CAKQBM010000085.1 GCA_934216185.1 uncultured Streptococcus sp.
CATACAGCGAAACTTATAAACGAGCGGATTACTACAAAATCAAATTCATTTCATGTGACCGTGATCACTAAGAAGAAGACCTGAGCCTAAGCGCTTGGGCTTTTTTCTATGCTTATTATATGACATTAAAAGTATAGTAGTTTGAATTAAGATATAAACAAATCAATCAGGGAAGTCAAATTAATTTCTAGAAATGTTTTAGCAGTCACAGCGTACTATTCTAGCTTCAATTTACTATATATTTTCTATATGTTAATGAAGATCGATTAAATTAGTTGAAATTTTACTAATACTCTTCGAAAATCTCTTCAAACCACGTCAGCGTCGCCTTGCCGTAGGTATATGTTACTGACTTCGTCAGTTCTATCTGCAACCTCAAAACAGTGTTTTGAGCTGACTTCGTCAGTTCTATCTGCAACCTCAAAACAGTGTTTTGAGCTGACTTCGTCAGCTCTATCTGCAACCTCAAAGCAGTGCTTTGAGCAACCTACGGCTTGCTTCCTAGTTTGTTCTTTGATTTTCATTGAGTATAAAATATTGGTAATCTTTTTATCAAAAAGCTTTAATAAACAAGAAAAATCGAAGTTCTTCTACTCCAGTAAATAGAGTAATAGAACTTCGATTTTATTTTAATTATCCTAATCCTAGACGTTCAAAGATCTCATCCACCCGTTTGGTGTAGTAAGTTGGGTTAAAGATCTCATTGATTTCTTCTTGTGTGAGGCGTGATGTCACCTCTGGATCTGCTTCAAGAAGTGGTTTAAAATCTACTTGGTTGTCCCAAGAGTAGGCCGTTTTTGGTTGCACCAAGTCATAGGCTTGCTCACGGGTCATGCCTTTTTCAATCAAGGTCAACATAGCCCGTTGGCTGAAAATCAAACCGAATGTCGAGTTCATGTTGCGGATCATATTTTCTGGGAAGACTGTCAAGTTCTTAACGATGTTGCCGAAACGGTTGAGCATGTAGTCAATCAAAATAGTCGTATCTGGTGTGATGATGCGCTCAGCTGATGAATGGGAAATATCTCGTTCATGCCAGAGAGCGACGTTCTCATAGGCTGTAATCATGTGACCACGAATAACACGCGCAAGACCTGTCATGTTCTCAGAACCGATAGGGTTGCGTTTGTGAGGCATTGCTGAAGATCCTTTTTGACCTTTCGCAAAGAACTCTTCCACTTCGCGTTGCTCAGATTTTTGCAAACCACGAATCTCAGTCGCCATACGCTCGATTGAAGTCGCGATGCTGGCAAGAACCGCAAAGTACTCAGCGTGAAGGTCACGAGGAAGGACCTGTGTAGAGATTTCTTGAGCACGGATACCCAATTTATCGCAGACATATTGTTCTACAAATGGTGGAATGTTAGCAAAGTTACCAACCGCACCAGAAATCTTACCAGCCTCCACTCCAGCAGCCGCATGCTCAAAACGCTCCATGTTGCGCTTCATTTCGCTATACCAAGTCGCCAATTTCAGACCAAAGGTTGTAGGTTCAGCGTGCACACCGTGGGTACGACCCATCATGATGGTAAACTTGTG
Source organism: uncultured Streptococcus sp. (assembly GCA_934216185.1). Classification (GTDB taxonomy): domain Bacteria; phylum Bacillota; class Bacilli; order Lactobacillales; family Streptococcaceae; genus Streptococcus. The sequence continues at coordinate 1,540 of CAKQBM010000085.1, forward strand.
CTCCTTAGCCTTATCAGCGATGATGTTGGTGAAGTTTTCAAGGTCACGACGGATGATGTCGTTGGCCTGCTTGTAAAGGTAACCATAGGCCGTATCCACCACGTCAGTAGAAGTCAAACCGTAGTGGACCCACTTGCGCTCTTCACCAAGAGTCTCAGAAACTGCACGCGTGAAAGCCACCACATCGTGGCGAGTCTCCTGCTCAATTTCCAAAATACGGTCGATGTCAAAGTCCGCTTTCTCGCGGATCAAAGCCACATCTTCCTTAGGGATTTCCCCCAACTCAGCCCATGCCTCGTCAGCCAAGATTTCCACCTCAAGCCAAGCACGGTATTTATTTTCTTCACTCCAAATATTCGCCATCTCAGGGCGAGAGTAACGGTCGATCATGTTTAAGATACCAAGGGCGACTAGAAAGCGACTGAATTTTAGGAAACCAACGACGGACGCTTGCGTCCTAGGAGGTTTATCTAAATTCCGAGCTTTCCGCCCGGGTTCAGTTCTGCAAACTAGATGCCCATTCCCTTTCTTTGTTTACAATTAGGAAGTCCGTCGCCCGTATTCAGTTTTTGTGAATACGAGTCCCCTTGTTCCTTTCTTTTTTCTGTTTATTTAATTCTATCAAAAAGTAGATATTCGGGTTCAAATTAGTGGAACCTAGACACCCTTTATTTTTTGTAAAAGAAATACTAATTTCTCGTCCTCCACTTCCACTGTTAAAAATATCATTGGAAAAACGAAAATATAACTTTATCATTTTGCTTATATCATACAATAATGAAGGGGGTCTTTATCTCCTCTTGAATATTTCCTAAAATACAGCCCATCTTTATTCACCGCTAATCTCTGATTCTCTCAGTTGTCTCTGTATATTTTCTGGAATTCCGTCATTTGGACAATACCCATGCCAACAATTATCTTTGTGACATTGAAACTCATAATATTTGCCTCCATAAATACCATATAGCTTTTTCCCCTCTTGAACTGCCCCATTTAAAACTAATTGTGCACTACGATTATCTAAATCCATAACAGATACCGTATTTCCCTTTAAACTACCTGAAGTTCGAATATCATGCTTAGGATTAGATTGATAAATTCTTATTGGTAAATAAAACTTATTTTTCTCAAACTGTTCGGTAGTAGATATATTCTTTAATGTTTTACTATTTACTGTAATAAAATCTTCTTTAAACTCATCTTTATATCCATTAGTAATAATTGCGTCATCGTTATTTAACTTATGGTAAAATTCTTCATCAGTAAGTACTTTAATGTTTTGTATAATTCTTTGCCGAACAGATCTGATAATATCAATATTGGAACTTTCTTTTATTCTCTTTTGATTAGAAAACAAATAGTACAAAACTGAGTTGCCGTTATCTTTACATGTACAAGTTGATACAAAGCATTGCTCTTGACTAATCAATTTAACTAATCTTTCATATAAATAATACAGCTCTGTCAAGCTATTTGCAAAACCATAAATTTCTTCATTTTCAACTGACTCAGGAAAACTTTCATTATGGAACAAAATCTCCATTAATCTCTCCTTAAAAGCTCAAACAATGCGTTGTCCCATTCATCGAAAAAACCGTCTGGCCAATGTGACAGCTGTCCATCATCTTTAACATCTACATATTCAACTTTATGTTCTTTTCCTTCTCTATAAAAATACATAAACTTAACAGTTTCTCTAGATATCTTTTTATTTTTAACAGCTAGACGAACACCATTTACAATATGATCACTATGTGTTTCAGTAATAATTTGAACACCTTTGGAGCTAATTTCAGATAATAACTCTCCCATTTTTCTTTGACCTTTGGGATGAAGATGAGCTTCTGGTGATTCTATAATCACTAAATCTCCTTCTTTCGCCATCAGTAAAGTTGTTAAAACAGGCGCTATATAACTAAGACCAAAGCCGACATTAATTGACTTAAAATTTTGACGTTCTTTCACAAAAGATAGATTTATCGTTTGACTAGTTGAGTCACTTAATGTAGAAATTGAAAATCCAGGACTAATTTCAGATAACCACTTCTCTAAATCATTTTCTAATGTATCTCCTAAAATAGTATTTTCATATTTATTTAGTTGGTACATATGAGCAAAAAATTCTCCATGCTGACCAACACTTCGTCTATTTTTAACTATACTATACGATTTATCATAAAATTTTTGGGGTCCTATTCTGTCCGAAGAAATATAATTAAAGCCATCGGTGAATAGATTACAATTATTTAAATCTACATCACTAGTTTCAATTTTTAAAAAGTCACTCTCAGGCTCTATATCAAGGCAACAATAGGATTTTCTTTCTGTACCAACTTCAATACTGATTTCAACACTAGAAATTCCATCCGTACCATTCAAACACCTAATATCTTGAGCAGACCCTAAGTCAACTAATGTTGAATTTAATAATAACCCTCTGTCTATTTCTCGAGAATCATTACTTTGTCTAAGCAAAAGTAATGATTGAATTAAGGTAGATTTCCCAGAACTATTAACTCCTGTTAAAACATTTAAATTATCCAAGTCAAATTCAATCTCAGAATAACACTTGAAATTTTTCAGGTAAATTTTGTTAAGTCTTTTCATCATAAAACCCCACAAATTATATCATTGAATATTTCTAATCTATTCTTAATCGAGTTTTTATCATTTGCCTTAATATAATTATTAAAACTACTACTTTCTTCACAAATCTTAGTAAATCTATTGCGTATTACTTCACTATTTTGAATTAGTTTATTTTGTTCAACCTCAGTTAATTTACTAATAACAACTGACCAACCTTCAAAAATAGCTTTGTTTATTGGAGTACGCCTCTGATCCGAACGCAGTTTTCTAAAGCTATATTTTCCAAAAATCTTATACACAACATCCATAGTCTTTTGAAATTCATGATAGTACTCTTCTAAACTTTGATCCTCTGATTCATTTAAAAATTCCATAGCTAGTATCAAAAAATCATCAATAGAATTATTATATTTATCTAATGTAAATTTTGTAAAAGCAATATAGCGTAGACAAAATTCACGATCAAGCATTCTATCCGTTTTTATACTATTAGAAGTAGCAATTAAAAAATTTTTATTTTGTGATAGTTTGACCAAAAATTTTGTTGCTTTTCCTTGGTATAATGCATTTCGAATCTCTTGAGAAGTTAAAACTAGCCCACCAGTATTAATTCTCTTAAAAATATTATACTTGACATTTTTAGGAGTATTTTTTCTAACAAAATATGCATTAAAATTTGTTTCCTCTATTGTAGAGCGCATACTAAAAGGAAGCTCAGAGAATACCTTACCCTCCCAATCTTTTAAAAACTCTAAATTTTTAAGCTTAAATTTTTCTTGAACAACAAACTCATTAATAGTTGATAGTCTTTGCAATCCATCTATTACTAACCATTTTTCTTTATTAGACGAATCAAAATAAAAAGCAGGAAGAGGAATGTTTAATAAAATGGACTCTATCAGTCGACTTTTCTGTTCCATAGTCCACAGTCCTGCCTTCCGTTGAAAATCTGACTCGAGTTCAATAGCATCGTGTCTTAATCTATTTATTAATGTAAGGCAAACAATTCTGTCCATTACAATATCAATTTTTTCTGGATTAAAAGGGATTTCTATTTGAACAATTTCTTCATCTTCTACAACTTCAGCATTACTAACTAATACCCCTTGTTCTTCCAAAACCTTTTCAGCTTCATATATGTCTATCCCATCTAAATTCTCAGCAATTTCATTCTCTAAATCTATTCTGTTAACCTTTCCGTTAACTATATACTCTTTTATTAATTCAAATAATTTATACTTTTCATTCTCGGACAACATATATCGTGCCTCCTACCTTATTTAAAATTCTTCCACACTATCCGGCACATCACTAAACAAGGTCACATGTCCCATCTTACGGTTGTGCTTCGCTTCTATTTTACCATACATATGGAGGTGGGCGCTTGGATTTTCTGTGACATATTTTTCAGCAGCCTCGACGTGTTGACCGAGGACATTGAGCATAACAGCAGGCGCATGTAGTTTGATGGCTGGCAATGGTGCTCCCAGAACACCCAAGATATGGGTATCAAACTGGGAGAAGTCACAGGCTTCAATCGAATAGTGACCCGAGTTATGTGGTCGTGGGGCAATCTCATTGACGATGATGTCATCAGCCGTCGCAAACATTTCCACGCAAAGGGTTCCAGATAAGTTCAGTTGTTCTGCGATTCGCACTGCCATGGTTTTTGCCTTGTCAGCTAGACTCTCAGAAATGCGAGCTGGCACAATAGTTTTCGAAAGAATGTTGTTACGGTGGATATTTTCCTGAACTGGGAAAATCGTCACATCCTTGCCATTTCCTGACACGATGACAGAAATTTCAAGGTCAAAGTTGACGAATTCTTCCAAGACGCAGGCTGCTGAATCGGCTAGCGCATAGGCTTCTGCCAAATCTGCATCTGAACGAATGACCTTTTGCCCATGCCCATCGTAGCCACCGGTCGCAGTCTTGAGGACATAGTTTTTGGAAAGGTCAATATCTGCCAAATCTTGGCTCGAGGTCACAACCTTATAGGGTGCCACAGTGACTTGTGCCTTGTTTGAGAGAAAGTACTTTTCAAAAATGCGATTTTGTGAAATGCGAAGCAGGTCGGTTCCTTGAGGAAGCTGACCTTCTTTGATAACAGCATCCAAACCGTCAGCATCGACATTCTCAAACTCATAGGTGAGGACATCGCAACGCTCAGCCAACTGACGAAGAGCATCCACATCGTTATAAGGAGCCACGATGATTTCCGCCACGCGAGAGGCCGGGCAATCAGCCGCAGGATCCAGCGCGATAACCTTGTGGCCCATGTAGATAGCAGAAATGGCCATCATTTGACCCAGCTGGCCGCCACCGATAATTCCGATTGTTTTAGATGAGCTCATTTGACGACTCCTCTGCGATTTTTCCTTGTTCTTCTGCGAAATCTGCCAATGCTGTCGCGATAGACTGATCCTCTACTGAAAGGAGACGGAGGGCAAAGAGAGCCGCATTTGTCGCGCCTGCTTCACCAATAGCCATTGTCGCCACAGGTACGCCACCTGGCATCTGAACGATAGAGTAGAGCGAGTCCACACCACTAAGAGCACGCGACTTGACAGGTACCCCAATGACAGGAAGGGTTGTTTTCGCTGCTACCATGCCTGGCAAGTGAGCTGCGCCACCAGCACCTGCGATAATGACCTTAATACCACGGCTACGAGCTTCTTCGGCATGTCTGAACATGAGGTCTGGTGTACGATGGGCAGAGACAACCTTCTTTTCGTAGGCTACACCGAAGCGGTCCAGGACTTCGGCAGTTTTTTGCATGGTTACCCAGTCGGATTTTGAGCCCATGATAATGGAAATAATTGGTTTAGTCATAATTTCCCTTTTCTTTCCTTTCTTTTTTCAATCACCTTAAGTTGTGAGGGATGGCAGCAGCCACCAAAGGTGTCTCATGCCTAAATCGGAAGCCCAAGGTCTTCCAATTTCCCTGAACGATTGGATTGTCATCCAATCGTTTTTTCACAACGGCGGTGATTGTTCTATATTAGCTCGCTAATGCTCGCAAGTTATGCGACCATTGTCGCGTTTGGCGACTGCGTCGCTTTTTTCTTATACCTTTATCTAATTGCCTTGCTTCCGATATCTGTTCGGTAAAAGAGACCTTCTGTTTTTTGTTGAGCGAGTTCTTGGTAGATGGTATTTTGGGTTTCTTTAACGGTCTCTGCCGTGGTGACAAGCATATAAACACGGCCTCCGTTTGAGAGCAGTGCTCTGCTATTGTCCGCAAACTTAGCCCCTGCATAGTAGGTAATAATATCGCCTTCTGTCTTGGCTGGCAACTTGACACCTTTTTCATAGTCTAGCGGGTAGCCCTTGGATGCGACAACCACACCCAGAGTCACACCCTTATCCGTCCAAGTGATGTTTGGATCCTTACAATCCAGAATATCCGTGATATTTTGTGCAAAATCAGAGGTTAATCGAGGTAGAATAATCTGAGTTTCAGGATCTCCAAAGCGAGCATTAAACTCGATAACCTTAGGTCCATCAACTGTCAAGATAAGCCCTGCGTAAAGAACTCCCAGATAAGGGCGACCTTCTTTAATCATCCCTTCGAGGACTGGTTTGACAATGGTGTCAACCGCTGTATAAACTACACTCTGTGGCAAGTGTGGAACTGGCGCATAGGCACCCATACCACCCGTGTTAGGGCCCTTGTCGCCATCATAAGCACGTTTGTGGTCCTGAGCCGTTGGCATGATGTAGAACTTGTCCCCATTGACAAAGGC